>DATMXF010000063.1:0-2184 GCA_035561835.1 Patescibacteria group bacterium | reverse complement strand
ATGACGCCCCAAGAACGAGCCGACCATCGCGCCAAAATGCGCGCGGCGAAGACGACCGAGGAGCGAGAGAAAATCCGCATGGAACAGCACAAGCTCATGCAAGAGCGTGCTAAGGCGCGTGGTGTCACACTGCCGGATGAGCCGCCTGCTATGGGTGGAGGGATGGGCCACGGTGGTGGAATGGGTCCGGGCGGTGGTGGTATGGGGCCTGGTGGGCGTCGGGGCTACTGAGCCGTTATCTCCTGCCATTCAGTTCTATTCGTACGTGCACAGGCGAGCCGCACGTGCGAGGTAGCCGGTCGGATCACGACTCTGTTGAGTGATGGCGCAGGCAGAGGAAGCAAGCATGAGAGAACAGCTTCGCATAGGCCTTTCCTTTGGCGTGACGTCGGCTGTCATCACAACATCAGGTCTTATGGTGGGTCTGCACTCAGGGACTCATTCAAAGGTCGCTGTGTTGGGGGGTATCCTGACCATTGCGATCGCCGATGCATTTTCCGATGCTCTGGGGATCCACATGTCGGAAGAATCCGAGAATATGCATACGGCAAGCGAGATTTGGGGGGCCACCATTGCGACCTTCATGTCGAAGTTTCTCGTTGCCATGACGTTCGCCATCCCCATCCTTCTTCTCCCGCTGTTTACTGCCGTCATTGCCAGTCTGGTGTGGGGACTTTCCGTTCTGGCGGTCCTGAGCTATATCATAGCCTGCAAGCAATGCGTGTCGCCGTGGAAAGTCGTCGGTGAACATCTTCTGATCGCAGTCATTGTGATCGGTATCACTCACTGGGTCGGAGATCTCATCGCTAACTGGGGGACCTAAGGTCGTTGAGGATTGCAGCTCCCGACCTTCACCTTTCACATGGCCCCAATAACGAGGGAGGAAACTCACTGATGTGAAAGGTTGAGCGAAACGCTCGTGGGCTAAGATTAGCCAAGTCCGCGCGCTGGCCGTAGAGCGTCGAAGCCTACCGCGGCACGGGAACCACCGTATCTTCCACAAGGAAGAGGTGACGGAAATTATCAACGTGCAGCCACGCGGCGGCAAGGGGAAGCCGTATCAGATGAAGCAGGTCCGACAGATCCTGCTGCGCTATCACATGACGGAGGATTGACATGAGTAAGTATGAACTCATTATCTACTGGAGCAGGGAGGACGATGCTTTCGTCGTCGAAGTACCGGAACTGCCCGGCTGTATGGCCGACGGTGCTACCTACGAAGAAGCCGTGGCCAACGCGCAGGCGGCTATTCGGGAGTGGGTCGAAACGGCCAAGGCGATTGGGCGGCCCATTCCTCAGCCCACGGGACGCCTCATGTACGCGTGAAATATCGGAGGAAGGTCGGTGAGTCCGAGATCCCATAGCGATGAGACGCGATGACAGCCTCCGGCATCACCCAGCTTATTATTAACCCACCCTACGAGGAGCCACAGCGCCACTGGCGTTATGACCGCGAGACCTGAAATTCCAAATCGCCAAGCCGTCAGACCCTTCGCCACTCGTTTGCCATTCACCTAATCAAAACGGTCCAGGAACTGCGGAGGTACCGGACTGTGGGTTCCATCATAATCTTCACCACTCTGCTGAATCGAGGGGGTAGAGGGGTCCGTAGCTCGGCCGATGCACTCGGAATGCGCCCAGATCGTCTGCCCGCGCGCCACGCGCGGGCGGGTCTGCGACTCAAACAAAATGAGGCTGATGGCCGCTGCGGTGTTTGGCATCGGTGTGTTTCCGGCTTTAGTCTTTCTAAGTGATGAGAATGGCAGTATAATTCCCCCCAATGTCAACAGGTTGTCGACCGGGCTAGACTGACCAGCCTGCGCAAGTTGGACGTGCCCTGTGATGTGAGCGGAGAGGGATGACCCAGGACTGGACTCACACCGAAGTTGAGGCCATCGTATCAGATTACTTCGCCATGCTTGGCCAGGACCTGCGCGGTGAGGCGTACTCTAAATCGGCGCATCGGGCCGCGCTGAAAAGTGCTCTCCGGGGGCGCTCAGATGGCTCGATCGAATGGAAGCACCAGAATATCAGTGCCGTCCTGCTTGATCTGGGGTTCCCCTACATTCCTGGTTACAAGCCCCGCCGCAACTACCAGCGCTTGCTCTGGGAGACCGTCGCCGCACGCCTGGCAGTCGACCGTGCGCTGGTAACCACGGTCCACGAGCAGATCGAGCAGCCTGC
>DATMXF010000062.1:0-10773 GCA_035561835.1 Patescibacteria group bacterium | reverse complement strand
TTCTTATGCCGGTCATTCTACCCGTCCCACCCATCCCGGTCAACTGCCTTCAGCGCCGCAGGTACTTGGCGCCCCGCTCAGGAGGCGGCGGGGCCCCGCCGGTCAGCAGATCGAAGAAGATCTCGACGCTATTCTCGCGGTCCTGAATCTTGTCGTTAGAAAACCGCTTGGTACGATTGAGGAAATGAATTCCTACCATCCAGCAGCAGGTAGCATAGGTCAGGACCACATTGTTTTCCAGGCTGGTATCCTGGCGGGGATCATACCGACCATAGTAGTTAATAGCGACATTCTTAATCGGCGTGAGCAGCAACCGGCCGACGATGCCAGAGGTTTTCCGATCGCGAAACGGACCCTCGTCCTGATCGGCCGTATCTCCACCGCGAATGAAGGAGTGGGCCAGTTCCACCCGCCCATACTCAGGGTAAGTGACTCGGATACCGGCCTCGATTCCATCGACTCGATTCCTTTCCGTGTTGATAGCGGTAACTCCATACAGGCCCAGGTTCTGTAAGGGGGAAGCGCGGAGGTCAGCCACCAGGTTGGAGAAGCGGCGCTCCCGCACCCGCGAGAAGCCCGTAGTGGTCGCCTCGCGACGGGTCGCTTCACGGACCGCCTGGTCGATCCGTTCCGGTGTCAGCGCATTCAGAAACAGGTCGGAGAAGGTTCGCGTCTGGGGATTCAGGTTGACGCTCTGGCTCAGTGAAAGCGAGAGGACTTCATGGGTGCGGGTAGCACCGTCGGCCTCCTTGAGCTTAGTCAGTAGACGGTTCGTCAGGGAGTAGGTCATTCGGTTCTGTGGGCTGATATAATCGACGTGATCAAACTGCGGGTTCCTCCGCTGATTCCCGGCAGTAATATACCAGTAGCTGAGGCGCGGTTCGAGCAGATGCACCAATCGATCGACCCGCGCCCCTGCCACATCGAAGTTGCGAAAGAATCGGGCGGTCAGCTCGTTTCGAGCCTCAAACAGCTCTCGACTTGTACCGCCCCCTCCACTGCCGGGACGCTTGCTGTAGGCGGTCTCGCGAAAGCCGATCGACGGCGTCATGGTCGCCCAATTCATCAGCCGCCACGGCAACAGCAGTTTCGGGAACAGATCGACTCGACCGCTGTCCGGCGTCTCTTTCCGCTGGAGATAGGTCCCGGAGAGTTGCCCCTCCAGAAGGACAGGCAAACCAAACAGCCGCTGCGGAGAGGCGAAGAAGTTCACTTCAGGCACGCGGCTGAGGCGGCTGTCATTGGTATCAGGATTCAGGGTGCGGCTATCGTCAAGCCGAAGTTCAAGGCCGTACTGCTGCCACATCTGCGTGAGGAAGACGCGCGCGTTGGTGAAGCTCGCGGTTCTCGTTTCAGGCGGGGAATCGGAAAATGCTCGACGAAATACGCGGTCGCTCACGTAGTTGATATCGCTCTTGAGACTGAGTTCCGTGTTGAACTGCTGATCGTGGCGGGCAGTGATGGTCGCCCGCACCTCCCTTCGTCTCTCGCTATCCCGATCCTTCATGATTCGACCGTCAATGAAGCCGCTCGCCTCAGGCCCCCAGATATACCGATAGCTGGCCTGAGCCTCAGGGCCACGCTTGCCCCGGTACACACCGGTCAAGGTGAGATCCTGGGACTCATCGATGGCCCAGAAGAACGGCTGCTTGTACGTGAGCCCTGATCGACCGCCGGCACCGATGCTGGGAATCAGCCAGCCGGTGCGCCGCGGCCCGACGGGGTAGAGAATGTACGGAGTGTACAGCGCCGGGAGATCCCGAATCCAGAAGGATGCCGACTTTGCTTCAAGATATTCGTCTTGTTCGAGGACCGCCTCTTTCGCGTGGATCTCCCAATCAACGCCGCCAGGCTCAGGTTGACAAATGCGGCAGGTGGTGAATGTACCCTCGATCAGCCGATACCTGCGATCCCCTTCCTTATGGACCTCGACGCCCTGAAAGACGGTCGCCGGGGGGATCGCTCCTTTGGCCTGATACATGACGCCGGTATTGGTGCGGTAGTGGTATTCCAGTCGATCGCCGTCCAGACGGCTTGCCCCATCGATGAGTTGAACCCTTCCTCTGGCCCGAATAATCTCCTGAACCTCATCCACCTCGACCTCATCGGCATTGAGGATGCGGTTCTCCATCAGGATTCGGACCTCGCCTCTCGCGATGGCAACCTTGTCGCGCTCGCGGCGTTCGAGCTCATTCGCCTCAATTCGAACGGCCGATTTGAGTTCATCGATTTTATCGAGAAGGCCCCGGGATTCCGAATCCTGCGCCGAGACTGCCGACGTGAACCATGACGAGGTAAGGAAGAAAAACGCCAACAACACAGGCAAGAGGTAGCGTGGCATCAACAAAGACCTCGTGGGGGCGCTAAAAGACCTTTGTAGAGGCAGGGCGTACCCTACCCGGAACGGGCGCGGCAAGCGGCGCCTCTATCGCGCATCACTGCAGTGCAAGGTGCCACCGCCTTATATCAGAGAGCCCTACCTAAGGCAAGAAGTTTTGTGCTGACGTCACCGCGCCCTGAGCATCACCGCGCTGATCCGGTCGATACCGACAAAGGCATCAAAGAAATCTCTCTTTGCGAGTTTCGAAAGATGAACCAGATGTTCGCCAACTACAGACACCGTCCCTTCTATTTCCTCGCTGGACTCCAGGCGCAATATCACCCGTTTGCCGATAGCATCCGTGAGAAGAGCCTTCATCGTTGTCGCGGGCTTCAGATCGTACTTGACCTCTTCCGCCGCTACGATCGTGGCGGACATCACCATGAGCCCCACCATAAGCATTGCGGCAAACACAATTCTTTGCACCTTCATGACCTCGACCTCCTCGTGTTACGTTGTTAACAACCGCTATTCCCGCTGACCGGAAGGACGCTCCACCTTCAATCCGAGGCGATTGAGCGGTCTGTGGAAAGAATCGTCGTGGATGTGGACGAAACACTGACGCTAAAAGTGAGATCGGAAGGCCTGCTTGGCGTGTCGGGAGTCATGGCTTCATTGTGGTGCCGGGGGAGGGGGTCGAACCCTCATGGGCCGAAGCCCGCGGGATTTTGAGTCCCGTGCGTCTGCCAGTTTCACCACCCCGGCACTGGACAACGTCGAGAGGCGAGACCCTCTTCTACCATATCTCGGTACTGGTGTCGAGAGACTTGGAGGCCCTAGGACGCCATGCACTCAGGTTTCAGGACACCAATGCAGGGAAGGTTGCGATAACGCTGGTTGTAGTCGAGGCCATAGCCGACTACGAACCGCTCGGGAATTTCAAATCCGCGATAGGCAATAGGGAGGTCAATGATACGACGTACCTTCCGGTCCAGGAACGTGCAGACTTGCAGGCTGGACGGCTGGCGGGCCCGAAAGATCTTCAGCAGATAACTCAGGGTGAGACCGGTGTCCACGATATCTTCTATGACAAGGAGGTCTCGGCCGCCGATACTTTCATCGAGGTCTTTTCTGATGCCGACGACGCCGGAGGCTTTAGTCGTGGGGCCATAGCTCGAAATAGAAATAAAATCGATTGCAAGCGGAATGGATATGGCTCTTGCCAGATCAGCCAGGAAGAACAAGCCCCCCCTCAGCACACCTGCAAGGACAAGCTCTTTGCCAAAATAATCTCGTGAAATTTCAGCTCCCAATTCCTTCACGCGATGAGCGATCGCCTCTTCTGTAATCAATACTTCAGCAAGATCCTGGATCATGTTGTGGCGCATCTCGGACTCCACAAAATGGCGAGAATTTGATTTGCTCCCCTTGACAATAACTGGAGCCTGTCCTAAATTCTGAGTAGCTCCAAGAGGTCTGGCGGCCTGAAAGTACCGGGGTAGTTCAGAAGTTCCCGGGCCCTTGAGCAACGCATCAGGCTAAGCAAGCTGATGGAAAAATCAAGGGAAACCAGGAAAGGCTGAAGAGTAGCATTCCTGGGAAAGTAAGGAGGCCAAAGGGTCACTTGGAGCTTCCTCTTTCTGCAAGCCCATACTTGGTAAGTAAGTTACGATAGTCCCTCCCGTAAAATACTTTGAGTGCCACCTCCGGATACAGCTCTCGGAAACGTCTGATCTTCCGATTCTTTTCTGTCACCAGGCTCTGCTTGAGTGTGGTCAGTTCAATAAACAGATCGAAGTCGACCAGGTAGAAGTCCGGCGAAAAGGCTTCGGTCGCGTTCCCCGCCTCATCCCAGACCAGCGGAAATGTCTTAGGTTCATACTCCCATCGTATCCGGTAGAAATCCAGGACCTTCGCAAACTCCGCCTCACTGGGATGAGCGAAAGGGTGTGGTTGGGCGGTCTCAAGCCAGCGCTCGATGTCCCGCCCCTTCCCCATGAGATCCGTCAACTCTACTGCGGTTTGGATGAGGCGCGTCGCTGTCTCCACACTCACGCGATCTGTATTCACAACCAGATCGTAGTGAACGGCGGCGTCGATATCTTCCCCGTAGTGATACCGGATGAAGCGTCGTCTGGCCTCGTCGCTTTCCTCAACCAGACGAACCGCGGAGTCCTCTTCGATGGCACGTCGGTCCATAAGGCGCCTGGCCCGCTCTTTTGCGCCGGCCACCACCCGCACATGCAATGCGCTCGGACACCCTCGGAAGATGCATTGACCCCCACGCCCCAGTACCACCAGGTTCTTTTGTGAGGCGAGATCCGCGATCAGTGTAGGCAGGAGATCCACATAGGCCCGATCCTGCTCGCGCTGCTGTCGCTTTTCCTCGAATTCCTCCTCATCAAGCGTTTCGACGTCCGATTTCGAGACGTCTTGCGCGTTCAGCAACTCGACGATCAGGGTGTGATCTACAAGCGTGAACTGAAGCTCTTCGGCCAGCCGGACGGCGATCTCATCGCCGCCGCTTCCGATCTGTCTGGAGATGGTGATAATAGCCATACACCATTAATCACTCTCTCCCTGGCGCCTGACTCACTCGCTTGGCCATTGGGTAATAGTCGCGCCGTTGTTGACCGAGATAGATCTGCCTGGGACGCGCGATCTTCTGTTCCGGGTCGAGGAGCATTTCCTCCCACTGGGCAACCCACCCGGCTGTCCTGGGGATGGCGAAGAGCACCGGAAACATATCCATCGGAAACTTCATCGCCTCGTAGATCAGGCCGGTATAAAAATCGATGTTCGGGTAGAGCTTTCGAGCGACGAAGTACTCATCCTGAAGAGCGATTCTCTCGAGCTCGAGCGCTATCTCCAGCAGGGGATTTTTTCCCGTCACCTCAAAGACCTCTTCGGCCAACCGCTTGATGACCTTGGCCCTGGGATCGTAGTTCTTGTAGACTCGATGCCCAAACCCCATCAACCGTACCTCGCCGGCCTTGACCCGCTTAATATGCGCGGCCACTTTGTCGACCGACCCGATCTCCTTCAGCATCCGGAGCACGGCCTCATTGGCCCCTCCGTGCAGGGGACCGTAGAGGGCCGCTATGGCGGCGGCCACAGCCGAGAACGGGTCCACGTGGGAGCTACCGACAGACCGCATAGCATTGCCGCTGCAGTTCTGCTCGTGATCGGCATGCAAAACAAACAGAACATCCAGGGCTCTTTCCAACACAGGATGCGGGTAGTATGTCGGCTCTGTAATTCGGAACAGCATATTGAGGAAGTTGCCGGTAAAGCTCAGGTTGTTGTCCGGGTAGGTATACGGTAGCCCACGGCTATGCCGGTAGGCATACGCCGCCAGCGTCGGCATCTTGGCAATCAGGCGAATGATCTGTCTGTGGCGGGCCTCCGGATCCATAATATTCTTGGCATCCGGATAGAAGGTCGAGAGGGCGCCGACCGTCCCCAGGAGGATCCCCATCGGGTGAGCGTCGTAATGGAAGCCATCCATCAGCTTCTTGATGTTCTCATGGACCATGGTATGACGTGTGACCTGGTTAACAAATTCATCCATCTGTTCGCCGCTGGGAAGCTCCCCATAGATCAGGAGGTACGCGGTCTCCAGGTAGGTACTTTTCTCGGCCAACTGCTCGATGGGATAGCCTCTATGCAGCAAGATCCCCTGTTCACCGTCGATAAACGTGATCCGGCTCTTGCAGCACGCGGTGTTGCCGAACGACGGGTCATAGCTCATCAATCCAAAATCGCCGTCCGAGGTCTTGATCTGCCGGAGATCCATAGCTTTGATCGTTCCGTGCTCGATGGGGATTTCATACTTCTTCTCAGTTCGATTGTCGATGATGGTCAAGCTGTCAGCCATGAAGCTCCTCCTCGCGCCTGGCGATCCCTCTCATATCTCTCTCTGTAGCTGTAGAGTCCATCCGGTGTCTCGTAAGGCAGGCAATTTACAACAACTAATAGTAGCATACATCAGCATAGCAGAGTATAGGGTACCCCACAATTTAGGCTCGGCCTTGGCGCTTCTGTTCGAGGTGACAGTTAGCGGCCTCTCGAAGGTGGAGCGGTGGTAGACTGCTAGGGGCAATGCCGATTATTATTCAGATGCAGCATCAGCAGAAATAGGCCGCTCAGCCCGTACATCATGGCGAACTCCGGTGCTGCCGCTATCCCGATCCTGTTCTGCACCCCTGACGGAACCAGATCGTAGGCATGGATCAGGCCGATCATTGATAGCCCTGCGGCGATCGCGGTCCAGACAGCCGCCCTCAGGAACTCCCGTTCTATCACCGATACCAGGACGGCTGCAAGGATCATTGAGCTGAGCAGGAATCCCTGGCTCAGGGCGATGATGCCGTAGATATGCAGGTCGCGGCCAAAGGCCGGCGCCACCTCGAACAGGGTCCGGCCAGCCTTCTGCATGCTCGTTTCGATCAAGGTGAGCGCCCAGGCTGCCAGTGATGGGACCAGGCCGAAGGCCACGGCCATGGCATGTTGTTTCGGCACCTCCTGGAAGGCTTGAGCCGTGATGATGATCCCGATCCACAACAGAATACCGAGGGTGGCCTCGATCGGAATATACTGGAGGATCAGGGTGACCCCTCCAAGCAAACACAGGGCGGCGATGATCGTGCCGTTCAGAATCGAGTAACCCGCTCTGGCGCCCATCGCCTTCCAGCCCGGGTGCCCGATATAGATTGTCGTCGGGAAAGCGCTGCCAAACAGGGCCGCCGCCACACTGCCGATGCCGTTGATCAGGAGCGACGATCGCGTGGGGTATCGATCGCCGGCCGCCTCTGCGCTCTCCAGATTCTGAAGTGAACCGATCACGTTGAATAGCCCCATCGGGACGATGACCGAAAGGAACCGCCATCCCATCGGTCCTTGCAGCACGGCAAGAAGCTCTCCCACTGCCGGAATAGGGGGGTAGAGGGCCAGACGATAGGACTCTGCCGAGGGCTGGAAATACGTGAAACCCGCCGCGCGCAAGATCCACGCCAGACCGGTGCCGACGAGGACAGCGGCCAGCCCTCCGGGCATTCCGAGCGGTAGGCGGGCATGCGAGGCATATGAGATCAGGATCATCAGCATCGGGAGCAGCGCGATCGCGGGGGCGGCAAAGATCTGGAAGGTGAAACCCATGGCGATGAAGGTGATCGCCACACCCGCAAGCGCCGACAGCAGAGCGGCCCGTGGTGTATGGCGTCTCATCCAGTCCCCAACAAAAGCTCCAGCCGTCTCCATGATGCCGCTGAGCAGGCAGGCCAGCAACCCGGCCTGCCACGCCAAGGTAGGATTGCCGGTCTCCTGATAGACTGGTCCCATAATCAGGAACAGGAAAGCGAGGAGACTTGGGGTATTGATGCCATAAGGCAGAGCGGTCACATCGGTCCGGCCGCTCTCGCGCATCAGTCGCCTCGCCTGCCAGGCATAGAGGAGGTTACCGATCAGAATTGAGACGGCAGCACCCGGGAGGATTCGCCCGGTGATCAGCTCGGTAGGCAGTCCGCTCACCACCCGGCCCAGCACGGCGATCACCATGAGCTGGAGCAGGTTGTCGATGAACAGACCGAAAAAACCGTCGATGTCGCCTCGGACGAACCAGCGGTGTTTCATTGGAGGCGTATCTTACATGGATGGGCGCCGGATTCCAAGCGTCAAGTTTCCCGTTGGAAGAAGGCTATGGGGGTCTTCGCGGATTCGGTAGGAGCAGCGGATCGGCCTCGTCTTAATGTATCGCGGCAGGAGCAATTCGAGGGGCAGGTTGAGTACGTGAGTGATCCCGCCTCGAGCGTCGTATTGGAACCGGTGCACGCCCTGTAATCAGCACCCGCGGCCCATTATCCAGGATTCGATACTTCTCGTCCTCAGGCAATGACGCCAGCACCCAGTTGTAAAGAGTTCTGGCATCTTCAAGGACCGGTTCGCGGGGGTATCCATAGTACCTCTTCTGCATCAGCTCATCATACAGCCCGATACAGCCATGTGAGGCTGGATATCCGGGCATATCGCGTCCGTGAATCCAGAATCCGATCCCGTTCTTGCTGATGTAAAATCGAAGGGCATAGTTCATCGGATAGGGGATATTGGTCTTCTCGATGGTATAGAGGGACGAACGGTGATGGCGGTGGGCCGCTGTAATGACAAACTCGCCTGCGGGAGTTTCCTTTCTTCGCTCCCCCGTGGCAATCGGCGCGGAGAATGCCAGGCGGCCATACTCATAGGCGCCGAGAAACTGCTCCGTAAGATCTACGAGGATGAACTTCGCCTCTGCTGCCGCTGGTGGGTACTCCTGGGACATCGGTGTGAAGCCTGCCACGTCCTCAAGGCGCTTTGGGACCTTCAGAGAGACACCAGGAATGGCATGACGCCGGTCGATCCGGTTGAATCGGGCCAGATCCACCCATCGGTTCCCAAACAGGGTTTCCAGCGTCTCGCGGGCGCGCAGCCGTCGGCATTCCCAATCTATCCTGGTATCACTGGGATACTGAATGGCACAGCGCGAAGGGGAGGGAGAACTCGCACTCCAGAGCTCACCGGGCGCGGATAATAGGAAGAAGCAGACGACAATGAAAGTCCGCCAAACAGGCCGGCTGCTCACCAGTGCCTAAACTGCCCGGAATCCAGGTGAACGAACCCTCTGCGGGGGTAGTAGCCGACTCCGCCGGACCGTAAATCCAGAGCCGTTTTCCGAATAGCGTTGAGGCCAACTCCCGGAATGCGGAGATCTATGGCCTTGCCGGACTGATGAAGGCTGTGTCTGGCAACACGCCGACTTCTTTGTCGCAGCAGTCGATTATACTCAGGCGACCTGAAGCCCGATATGACGTGAATCTCGTTGTCCCCGCCTAACCGCTTATCCAGGGCGTTTATAAACTCGATCACGCCGACATCCATCTTGGTGACTTTGTTGGTATAGTGACATCGCAGAAGCTGATCGAGGGCGCTCAGCGCATCCACATCATACTCACCTGATGGCTGCCGGTAAGTGACATCCAGTCGTTCGTGGGTGTGGGTGTTATACAGTGCGATCCTCCCCTCCTGGCCCGAAGGGATGACCAGCTCCTGCGCCCACGCCGGCCTGCCGACGAGCGCAAGGGCGGAGACAAGAGAGGCCTTCAGGAAGGCTCTTCGTGTCCAGTGGTGATGGGCCGATCCCGACATCGTGACCTCCACGGATTGCAGATCGAGTAGCTGTTATCCCGAGAGACGCGCCACACCTTAACAGACATAGTCCCAGAGGGTCAACAGGAAAAACGATACTATGCCGTGACTGGTGCAGCGTTGGTGGCCGTTCACTTCAATCCCGGATACTTGGGGTAGCAGATCGAGCCAAACTCGATTACAATACCTGCACAGGAGCCGAATAGATGTCCAAGATACGCGTGATTATCGACACCGATCCGGGCATTGATGATGCGCTGGCGCTGATCCTCGCTCTCGCCTCTCCGGAGTTATCGGTTGAGGCGATCACGACCGTGGCCGGCAATGTCACGGTAGCGCAGGCGGTGCGGAACGCCAGCCTGCTGCTTGAGGTGATAGACCCGCACTCACGGCCCCCGATAGCGAAAGGCGCGACACGTCCCATGACACGGCCGCTGCGTACTGCCGAGGGTTACCACGGCGAGGACGGCCTCGGAGAGCTCTCTCGTTTCAGGACAGAGGCCGGGGTGCTCCGATACCCCGAACCGCAACAACGTCTCGCATCCCAATCTGCCCCGACCTTGATTACCGAGCTCATTAGCGGCGCTTCCGGGGAGATCGTCGTGATCTGCATTGGGCCGCTGACCAACCTGGCGATGGCGATCCAGGCGGCCCCAACCGAGATGGCGAAGGTCAAAGAGATCGTCATCATGGGCGGGGCGATCCAGGCGCCGGGCAACGTCACACCCGGAGCGGAGTTTAATCTCTATACCGATCCCGAGGCCGCCAGGCTGGTGTTCACCTCCGGCTTGCCGATTACACTCGTTCCCTTGGATGTCACACAGCGGGTCATGCTCAGGGCGGAGTTGATCGAGGCCGTCGTTCGACATATCGGCAGTCGCGTGACCCAGTTCGTCCGCGATGTCACTGAGCGACTGTTTGGCATTGAACAAGAGCGGGCGGGGTGCGCCGCGATCCCGCTCCATGATCCGCTCGCCGTCGGTATCGTGATCGATCCGTCACTTGCGGTACGTCGGCCGCTGCACGTCGAAGTGGAGACAGGCGACGGTTCAGCTCAAGGGATGACCATTGCCGACAGACGCCAGATCAGGGAGGAATGGAAACGGCCGCCGAATCTTCAGGTCTGTATGGAGGTGGACGCCGGACGGTTCATGGCCCTTTTCCTGGAACGGATATGCCGGCCGCCTGCCTGAGCAGACAGGTCGTCGTGATCGGCAGCGCCAACCTTGATGTGACCGTGACTGTCTCCACACTGCCGCGAGAGGGAGAGACGG
>DATMXF010000061.1:0-4229 GCA_035561835.1 Patescibacteria group bacterium | reverse complement strand
CGAGAAGAGGACACGCGATGCAGGTGACGAGGGCGGCAAGAGACGAATAGCGAAAGAGGGCAGCGATCAACAACCAGACACCCACAATCAGCAACGCGATCTTCGCAAACAGCGCGAGCAGTACCCCCAAGGCGGTGGCGACTCCCTTTCCCCCGCGAAAGCCGAGAAAGACCGGATACAGATGACCCAAAAATGCAGCCAGCCCTACCGTGGCAACGAGCACCTCAGGCGCGCCAAGGAGCGTACTCAATGCGACAGGCGCCCACCCTTTCAGCGCGTCCATGGCAAGGGTGAGAGCACCAGCCCCTGTACCCACGACCCGCAAGACATTGGTGGCGCCGATGTTACCGCTCCCGACAGTGCGTACATCCACTCCCCTCGACGCCCTGGCGATCAGGAGGCCGAACGGGATGGAGCCGGAGAGATACCCCAGCGGAACGACCCACAATCCTACGCTCATTACCCTCCAGATATGAAAAGGTTTATCAGCTCAGGTCGATAACCTTCCAGAACTTCAAGAAATAGTCGATGCCCGAGACGATGCTCAACGCAATCGCTCCCCACAGACAGAGAACTCCCAGGGAGGGAATGGCAACGAAACCCCACTCCGGTGGCCAGTCGAGAATCAGGAAGCTCACCGCCGCCACCTCTGTGAGCATCTTGTACTTTCCAAAGTCGCTTGCATGGATGATGACGCTCTGTGAGGCGGCGATCGTTCTGAGCCCGGTGATAGCCAGCTCACGGCCCACGATCAGAACGACCATCCATGCCGGCGCGCGCCCCACCTGCACCAGCGCGATGAGGGCAGTGGAGATGAGCAGCTTGTCGGCGATCGGGTCAAGTAACTTGCCCAGCGTGGTCACCTGCCGGGTGTTGCGAGCAATCTGGCCATCCAGCCAGTCGGTCAGGACCGCAGCGAGAAAGATGGCGCCGGCAGTGTAATTAGGGACCTTCTCCCCTACAACCAGGAAGACGATGATGAAGGGAACCAGGAAGATCCTGCCCAGTGTAAGCTTGTTGGGCAGATTCATGAGAGCTCTTGGCCCTTTAAAATCTTGCGCGACTTCCATCGACTCTGCTTGATCATGTCTGCCGTGCTCAATCACTCTTCTCTTCCTGTGGAGCTGACAGGGGCAGCGTTATCGCCCCTTGCATGGCCTTCCACTTTTCACTGCTCACTACCCACTCCCACATAGAGTATAAACTCCTACAGGTAACTACAAGGTGTTTAGGCTGTAGGCTATTAGTCATTGCGCATGGACCGAATCAAGGCGCTCAGAACCTTTTCGGTCTCCATCATTGTCGCGTCACATTCGGAAACGCCTGGCTCATCTGTGCGCGTTCCTACAGTCTCAAAGACTACAGTCTATCTACCTGAGTAGTTACCACCGCCCGCCAACGGCGTAGAGATAGACTTACGTAGCCAGATCATCCGGGGTCACAGCCGGAGTTTTCTGTGGTATGAGCCTGGGACTCCCGTCAGGGACATCGACAGCTAAGGCGGCTGTCGCGATCTCCGGTCCCCTCATAAAAAAGCCGTAGAGTAACGTCAGATCAGTCAGGATAACGGCCAGCCAGACAATGTAACCACTCGGGCTGGTCGTCAATTTCAGATCAATCAGCACCTTGGATAGGCCGAAGCCGACTACCCAGGCATCGAAGCTCATACATATTCTTCGAAATGTTTCAGCATTCATCTGCCTGATGACGTAGGCCCCTATCGGGATCCCTAGCGCAACGCTCGGCACGATCGACCACAGGAGTCCTGTGCTCCCTGCAGTGTACACGCCCAGGTAATAATACGCAGTCGCGGTTACGGTCGATTCGACCATTCTGATCATACCGAGGGCGGCTCGAAACTCGCCTTTGACAAAGCCCTGGTTGTTAAAGAGGAGCGCTAACGGAGGACCGGAGATGGTGGTTGTTGAATAGAGCACGCCAACGCCGGCGCCGAACGGAACACCAATGAGCCGTTCAGACCGGATCGGCCGTCTTACCCCCGCCGCCTGCAGCAGGATTAAAGGCAGCACGATGAGATACGTGATCAGCTTCAGCCATTCCGGACTCGCCATCGAGAGGGCATAGCTCCCCGCGATGACGCCCGGAATGAGGCCGCACACGATCGGCAGCACCCTCTTCCAGATCTTCGGGATACTCCGTCGATTGACAAGCAGTACGTAGCTGTTGAGCGCCACCTCTACCAACACCAGGGCGGGATTTAAGATCCGGTTGGAATAAAAGATGAGGGCAACCGGGACGGTCAGCGATGAAAACCCGTATCCCAGCGCCCCATTGACGGCAGCCGCAAAGAGCGTGATGCCGATGAGCGTGATTTGCCCGGCGTCAAGATTCATCATGCCCTTGGCTTCCCATTCATCCCGCGACCATCCGGCTCAGTTTCGAACGCCCCGCACATCACCTATCATTCCCTCAAGAAGCTCTAAATGAGAGGCTGGTCTTTTAGTTCAAAGACAGCGGACGGCTCTGCCGTAAACTGCTTTTCGATGGAGTCCCAACCGAATACCTTGAAATACGAGACCTTTCCATTTTTCACTGATACCACGAGATGGCGTAACTGAGGCCACATCGGTTCACCGTCGAACAACGCCAGCTCTCGATCGGTCTCGGAGAAGTATGCCTCATGATCGGGGTGTGAATGATAGAGTAAGACGAATTCGAAGCCCGTCGCATCCGCTTCGCTTTGAACCCGCAGCAGATCCTTCGGGTCCATGATGTAGGCGGTCTTTGCATCTCTCGGATTCCGAATCGGATCGTCCCGGTGATACTGATTCGCCAGATTTCTGCATCTGCGAACAAGATTCGTATTCGGATCACCCGGCTTACCTATAACGATTCCGCAGGCCTCTTCGGGAAACGCCTCTTCGGCGTGCGCAAAGATCTCGTTCAGCTCCCGTTCGGTGAGGACCATCTCACCACCAGAGGTGACTGTACATGTTCTCGCCCAACTCCGGGAACTCCTTGTGCCAGACACCCAGACTGATATACTTCCACCCGGTATCGCACAGGATCACTACAATGTTGCCCTTCTCCATACGGTGTGCCGTCCTGATCGCCACATGCACAACAGCTCCGGAGGAGACGCCCGCAAAGATCCCTTCCTTGTTGGTCAGATCTCTGGTGGCGGCAAACGCGCAGCGGGAATCGACCATGATCTTGCCGTCCAGGAGGCTCGTGTCAAGAATCGGGGGGATAAAACCCTCATCCAGACTCCGAAGTCCCTGGACCAGATCGCCCGGATTCGGCTCTACCGCAATGACCTTGGTTTTGGGATCATGTTCCTTCAGTCGTCGACCGACGCCCATCAGCGTTCCGCCGGTCCCAAGGCCGGCCACAAAGACATCGACCTCCGGGAGATCGTTCAGGATCTCCCTTCCGGTTGTTTCGTAGTGAGCCATCGGGTTGGCCGGATTGCCATACTGAAAGGGCATATAGAGGGTCGGATCCTCCGCCACCAGTTTTTGAGCCAACTCAATAGCGCCGTTACTGCCTTTCGTCCCATCAGAATAGATCAACTCGGCGCCGAAGATCTCCAGAAGTTGGCGTCGCTCCGGGGTAGCGTTTTCCGGAATCACCACCTTGACCTTATACCCCTTCCTCCGCCCGATCATGGCCAAGGCGATACCGGTGTTGCCGCTTGTCGGCTCCAAGATCGTCTTGTCCTTCGTCAGCTCGCCGCTCCGCTCGGCCTGCTCGATCATGTATTTTACGATTCGATCCTTCAGGCTGCCGGTCGGGTTGGTCCCCTCCAGTTTGGCAAAGATCCGAACCCCTTTCTTGGGACTCATCCGCGGCAGCTCCACCAACGGTGTGTTCCCGATCGCATCAAGAATATCTTCTGATTTCATCCATGTCCTCTTTCCCTGCCTGCATGCGCCGCACAGGCGGGTCGGCTGTCTCGTCCCAGGCCCACTCTACCCCGGCAGATCAGGCCTTTTTCACTGTAATCGCCCAGTCGGTGTCATTCAGTTGCGTTACATCGACAACCACATGCCCTTCACTGTGCAGGCTCCTGGGAACGTTTGCCGCAGAGCCAGGGTTGTCTACAATAACCCTCAGCACCTGACCACTCTGTAGCTCCTCCAATGCCAATTTGGTCTTCACAAACGTGTAGGGGCACACCTCGCCCTTCAGATCGAGGGACTCAACCGTCTGCTCAGGCGCCCTACTCATGTTGACCTCCTCCACGAATGCTTATGCTTTTTCCAGGA
>DATMXF010000060.1:0-19913 GCA_035561835.1 Patescibacteria group bacterium | reverse complement strand
ACATATTGGAGTCGCCGACGATGACGTGCAGGCGGCGGTACTTCTCCTCGTCGGCGTGGGGCTCATCGCGGGTGTTGATAATGGGCCGCTTGGCCATGGTGTCGAGACCGATAAAGGTTTCGAAGAAGTCAGCCCGTTGAGAGATCTGAAAGTCGCAACGTTCGCCGCCGTTTTCGGCCCCGACCTTCCCTGCGCCCGCAAAGATCTGACGGGTCGCCAGAAACGGAGCGAGTCCCTGGACAATCCGGTCAAATGGAACCCGCCGTTCCATCAAGTAGTTTTCATGGTGGCCGTAGCTGTTCCCCTTCCCGTCACTATTATTCTTGTAGACAAAGATCCGCTGCCGCTCCGGCAAGGTCAGGTTGGCTGAGGCCAGGCACAGCTCGAAGATCCGCTCGCCCGCCTTCTCGTAACAGACGACGTCCCTGGCGTTAGCGCACTCCGGCGTCGAGTATTCGGGATGGGCCCCATCGACATAGAGGCGGCCCCCGTTTCGAAGCAGCTTATTGATGGTGCGGTTATCCTGTTGACTCGGCCTTTCGCGCTCCCCGCTCACCTCGAATCCGCGGGCATCGAGGAGCGGGTTCTCGCCTGTGTAATCCCATATCGCCTTCACCTCAGCGATGGGACGATGGCTGTTAATCAACAGGATGGAACCGGATACGGGATCGAACCCGCGGGGATCCTTGGCGCTGATCCCTAACTCAGTCTCGGTCCCCATGATCTTTTCGATCGCCATGTGCCCTCGTCCCAGAGTAAGCGTTCAGCCGTCAGCAGTCAGCAAGACAAGACGATTCACGATGCTGTGCTCGCATCCTCATCTTAGGAATTGTGGACTGTTTCTCACAAGCGATGGTTTTTGCTGAAAGCTGACAGCTAATCGCTGAACGCACATATCACAGATAGTGGCCGGTGGAGATGGTTTCAACCTTGCGGGACTTCTTCTCTTCACGGTCGAAGACTGTCCGCACATTCACGATACGCTCGCTTCTCCGGCCGGCAATCTTGGCCCAGTCGTCCGGATTGGTGGTATTCGGCAGATCTTCATTCTCCCTGAACTCGGTCCGGACCGCATCGAGCAGGTCTTCCACCGTCAGGCCCTTGACACCCGTCGCGATCATCCTCTTGACCGCCCGCTTCTTGGCCCTTGTACAGACCGATTCGATCATGGCGCCTGAGGCGAAATCCTTGAAGTACAGCGTTTCCTGCTGGCCGGAGGCGTACGTGACCTCCAGAAAGCGGTGCTCAGGGAGTGTGGCGTACAGAAGCTCAATGGCCGCCGCAATCATAGCCGCCGCCGCCTTTTCACGCGTCCCATGCGCCTTGAGCTCAGTCGCTGCAAACGGCAGTTCAGCCGTCAGATACTTTGAGAAGATCTCATGAGCCGCACTCTGATCAGGCCGGTCGATTTTAATCTTCACATCGAAACGTCCAGGACGCAGGACAGCCGGGTCAATGAGGTCCTGCCGGTTCGTAGCCCCGATGACGATCACGTGCTTGAGCCCCTCTACACCATCCAGCTCCGCCAGGAATTGCGGAACGATCGTAGACTCTATATCCGAGGAGATGCCCGAACCACGAGTCCGGAAGAGAGAGTCCATCTCATCAAAGAAGATGACCACCGGCGATCCCTCGGTGGCCTTCTCCTTGGCCCTGCCGAAGATCTCCCGTATCTGCCTTTCCGTCTCGCCGACATATTTGTTCAGCAACTCAGGGCCCTTGACGTTCAGGAAGTAGCCTTTGACCGCCTGTCCCGTCTTCTTTGCCAGTTGCTCGGCCAGCGAGTGTGCGACCGCCTTCGCGATCAGGGTCTTACCGCAACCTGGCGGCCCATAGAGCAACACCCCCTTCGGGGGCTGGAGCTGGTGTTCTCTGAAATAGTCAACATACAGATGCGGCAGCTCGATGGCATCCCTGATCATCTCGATCTGAGGACCGAGCCCTCCGATGGCCTCATAGCCGATGCTCGGAACCTCCTCAAGGAACAGCTCCTGGGCGTCGGTCTTGGGCAACCTCTCCAGAATATGCCCGGACCGCGGGTCGAGGAGTAGATGGTCACCGGCCTTCAGTGGAAGTTGTCGCAGCGGATCGGCCAGTTCAACCACCCGCACCTCATCGGCGCGCAGAGTGACGACAGCCCGACCTTCATCGAGCAGGTCTTTCAGGGTCACAACCTCGCCCTGCTCATCGAAGCCTGCCGCCTCAATCACATTGAACGCCTCATTCAGGATAAGTTCCTGGCCTTTACGCAGCGTATCCGGACGTATCGAAGGGTGAAGGTTGACCTTCATCTTCCGGCCGCCCGTGTAGATGTTTGCCGTCTGGTCGGGGTTCATCGACGCGAAGATCCCATACGGACTCGGCGGGGCAGAGAGTTTCTCCACTTCCTCGCGAAGGCTCTCTATCTGCTCCTTCGCCTGCTGTAAGGCCTCGACCATCCGCTGATTCTGATTATGCGCCTGGCCCAACTGCTCACGGGACTGGTCGAGCTTGGATCGGAGAAACTCGAACTCTTTGGGAGTCTGATCCAGTCGTCGCTGAAGGTGATAGACCTCTTCTTCAAGTGTCTTCACTTGCGCTTGAAGAGACTCGATCTCACCCTCATACCGAGAAAGCTTACGGTTGTACGTGGTCTCGCTCCCCGGAAGCTGTTCAGAAAGCTTCCGCATGGTCTTTCTGAAAGAGCTTAACTTCGCCGAGCCCTTCTCAGGATCACTCATGATCGCCTGACCTCCTTGCCCCTTGGTTCTGTCGCCGGTCGTCGCATCACGCAATCCAAGGGTCATACACTATACGATCTAACTTTTATATTACTGACGATTCCGGGACTGTCAAGTTTTTTCCTGAAGAGCACACCGGAGAAATCCGCTCCTCTAGCCCGTTTTCAGCCTCAAGATGCGGATCGTATCCTTCACGTTCTGATGGGTTCTGTAACCGCATCGCTTTGGAGCACCTCCGAATAAACATTAATCGCCAACGCGTTCACGGGTCCGTCATCGCGAGCACCCGAAGGGTGCGCGGCAATCTCGCCGTTTTGAAGCTGCGTAGATTGGGGAGGAGCGCACGCTACCCGCGGCGCCAAGCGACGCCGAAGTCAAAGATGAGCACCTCACTGTTCATTGATCACTGCGCCGATCAGGCGCGCAGCACGCTCGAGCTCCGCATCGGAGTTGAGAATGTCGGGGCAGATGCGCAGGTACTCGCCGCGCGCGTCGACCTTCACCCCTTTCTCGTGCAGTTGCCTTGCGATCGTGCCGGACTCGGGATGCACGACGGTGAGGAAGGCGCCGTGCGCATCGCCGACGCCCGTGGCCTCGACGCCTTGCTCGAAGAGAAGGGAGGCAAGGCGGCTCTTCTGCGCGAGGTTGTGCGTGCGCAAGCGCTCGACGCCGAGCTCAAGAGTGAACTCGAGACCGGCGAGCGCCTGCACCGGCGCGAGCACCGGCGGCGTGGACTCGAGCCACGCGTCGCCGCCGCGACCGTACTCCGGCGGCTCGGGCCGCGCGTAGGAGAAGACGTCCTTCTTCGCGAACCACCCGATGTCGAGCGTCCGCATGGTCTCGGCGAGCCCCGGGCGCACGTAGAGCCAGCACGCACCCGGCCCGCCGCGCGTGTACTTGTACGAGCCGCCGACCGCGAAATCGACGCCGAGCGCTTCAAGATCGAGCGACACCACGCCGGCGTGGTGGTAGACGTCGAGCAGCACCAGCGCGCCCGCAAGGTGCGCGCCGCGCACGAGGTTCGGCAGGTTCTCGACGACCTCGCCGGTGCGAAACATAACGCTTGAGAACACAACAAGGTCGGCGCCGGCGACACTAAGCTCGCGCCAAGGGGCGATCTTGAGATCGATGCGCCTTTGCTCGCGGTAGACGCGCAGGATGAAGTCAAGCGAGTCGAACTCGCCGTCGCTGGTCGCGACGCGCGGCTTGCCCGGCAGCGCGTTCAGCACCGCGCGCAACCCCTGACCGGCGTTGGTCTTAGGAACGATGCAGTCGGCCCGCGGCGCGCCCACTAGGGTTGCCGTGAGTTCTCGAAATCGTTCTTGTTGCTGAAGCCAGAATTGCCAGGCATCGCCCATGTCGCAGTACCATACGTCGAGCGCCGCGCGCACGTTCTCGGCCATGCGGTCCGGCGGACGGCCGAGCGAGTGGTTGGCGAGGTAGATCTCCTCCCTGGCGAGCACGCGCGAGAAGCGCGGCCACACTGAGCGCCGCAAGTACTCCTCAGTGAATCTCGGTGCGGACATCGACCAGCTCCGGAAAGAGCGACGTCTCGATCGTCTGGCGCAGAAAAGCGACGCCTGCAGTACCGCCGGTGCCCGGCTTGAAGCCGATGATGCGCTCGACCGTCTTCACGTGGCGGAAGCGCCAGAGCTGGAAGTTCTCCTCGACATCGACCAGCTTCTCGCACATATCGTACTCGGCCCAGAACTTCTGCGTGTTCTGATAAATCGTCTTGAAGACGGCAGTCACGCCCGGGTGCTTCTCGTAGGGCTGCGACCAGTCGCGCTCGACGCGCTCGGGCGGCACCGGCATGCCGCGGCGCGCGAGGTGACGCAGGAACTCGTCGTACAGGCTCGGTGAGGCAAGCAGCTTCACGAGCCGCTCGTAGGCCGATGGGTCGTGGCGGTGCACTTCGATGAAGCGCGCGTTCTTGTTGCCGAGCAGGAACTCGATAGCACGGAACTGGTAGGACTGCAGCCCAGAGGCGGGTCCCAGCACGCCGCGGAACTCGACATACTCCGAGGGTGTGAGCGTCTCGAGCACCGACCACTGCTCGAAGAGCTGGCGCTGCACCTGCTTCACGCGCGCGAGGATCTTGAAGCACGGCGCGAGGCGGTCGGCCCGTACGTGCGCGATCGCGGCCTCGAGCTCGTGGATCATGAGCTTCATCCACAGCTCGGCAACCTGATGCTGGATGATGAAGAGCATCTCATCGTGGTGCGAAGAGCGCGGGCGCTGCGCCGCGAGCAGTTCGTCGAGGCAGAGGTAGCCGCCATAGGAAGTCTGGGCGGTAAGGTCGGTGATGAAGCCGTCGTCCTTGGGCATGGCTCCTATGATACCACCGCTCCTTTACAGAGACTCAAATGTTTAGGCTCTGCAGCTTCCATCTTGCTCATTCTGTGTCATGCCTGGCACACAGGCGCGTCCCCGTATGCGGATCTCATACGCGCCGAACCTCACACTCGGTACCGACTTGAAGTCTGCGCGATCCCGTCCCACTTGTACCACGAACAACTCATGACCGGCACGTCGGCGGACCGTTTCCGGAAATTCCGCCAAGTCACTGCGAGCTGTACCAACAAAGCGCACAAGCGTCATTACGTTGAATTATACGAACAGTCGTATGGGTGCGCAAGTGCATGCCAGTGGATGTGAGGGGTGATCTGCTATAGCGGAGGCCGAGGGCCGTATGCTATGGTGAGAATGGTTTCTGAGCGGGCTCTAAGAGGCGAAAGCTACCGCGGCGGAGTAAGAGGTGCCACATCGACGTATAGACAAGTATGCACGAAAGGCTACCCGCCTACTGCTGATTGTGGCGGCTGTCGCTATCGCTTTGATCGTCCTGATGATGTTCGCTATGGGGCGCTGAGAACACTACGGGACAGCCTGTTCAGCGGACGGCGGAAGATGTTCGCGTGCATGATGAAATGATTTACAAACACAGTTTGGACAGATTATACTACGGCCCGTCAAGGCGAAGCCGCTTTATACCACACAGGGGAGAGGTGGCGTGATGGCAATTCAGAAGCCCGCACCAGCTGAGCTGCTGAATATCTTTTACTACCTCAAGCTCACTCGCGGGCTGGAGCAGCGAGTGATTACGCTCTACCGACAGGGCAAAATCGTCGGCGGCGTCTACCTCGGCACAGGTGAAGAGGCCATTGCGGTGGGAAGTGCCGTCGCACTCGATTCCGACGACGTCATCGCCCCCACCCATCGGGATCTTGGCGCGGATCTCATAAAAGGGATCACGCCGAAGGAGTACATGGCCCAGTACCTCGCCAAGCAGACCGGGTTGACCAGGGGACGGGACGGCAATGTCCATTTCGGCGATATTACACGAGGCATCATCGGATTCATCAGCCCGATGGCCGACCTGCTGCCGGTGGCGACGGGCGTTGCCCTGACCTTCAAGCTTCGACGCGAGCGGCGAGTGGTCGCGGCCTTCTTCGGCGATGGTGCGTCCAGTCGCGGTGATTTCCACGAGGCGCTGAACTTTGCAGCGGTACTGAAACTGCCCGTCGTCTTCATCTGCCACAACAATCAGTACGCCTACTCCACCCCGCTCTCCCGTCAGATGGCTATCGAGCATGTTGCCGATCGCGCCAAGGCCTACGGGATGCCGGGTATCATCGTGGACGGCAACGATGTGCTCGCTGTTCGCGAGGCCGTCGCCCTGGCGGCCGCTCGCGCAAGAACAGGCGAAGGCCCGTCACTCATAGAAGGCAAAACCATGCGGATGCGTGGTCATGCCGAGCATGACGACGCCTCGTATGTCCCGCCTGCCCTGCTCGAAGAGTGGCGAAAGCGGGATCCCATCGATCGATTCGCCGCCTGTCTGCGGGACCAGAAGATCCTTGATGACGCATCCGCCAGGGCGATCGACGACCGCATCGCGAAGGAGATCGAGGAGGCGGTCCTGTTCGCGGAATCGAGCCCGCTTCCGAATGCAGAGGAACTCCTTGAGGGGGTCTACGCCGCTTAACAGGGTGAAAATAGCAACCCGGAAACATTGTTGAATCGTCATTGCGAGCGACCGAAGGAAGCGTGGCAATCTCAGCGTTGTTGAGATGGGAAAAACGGTGGGATTGCTTCGGTCGCTGCGCTCCCTCGCAATGACGTATGAGGGCCTAGGTCAGTATCGGTTTGCTGTTCACAGTTCAGGAGACAGGATGGAAATCACCTATCTCGAAGCGATCCGCCAAGCCCTGTGGGAGGAAATGGATCGGGATGAGCGCGTCTTCATGCTGGGAGAAGACATCGGGGTCTACGGCGGCGCCTTCAAGGTGACGAAGGGATTCCTGGATAAGTTCGGGCCGGAGCGCGTGATCGATACGCCGTTGTCCGAGTCGGCGTTCGTCGGGGCCGCGATCGGCGCGGCCCTTATGGGGATGCGGCCGGTGGTCGAGATGCAGTTCGCCGACTTTATCGCCTGCGCCTTTGATCAGATCGTCAATATGGCAGCCAAGCATCACTACCGCCTCGGCGAACCGGTCCCCCTGGTCATTCGGGCCCCCTACGGCGGCGGACTCCACGCGGGGCCGTTTCATTCCCAATGTCCGGAGGCGTGGTTCTTTCATGTGGCCGGGTTGAAGCTGGTGGCCCCCTCTACTCCTGCCGATGCGAAGGGACTCCTGAAAGCGGCCATCCGCGATCCCAATCCCGTGATCTACTTCGAGCACAAGTACCTCTATCGCCACATTAAAGGGGAGGTGCCGGAGGGAGATTCGATCGTACCGATCGGCCAAGCGGAGGTAAAAAGATCAGGTAGTACCATCAGTGTCATCACCTACGGCGCCATGCTCCAGCACGCACTCGCAGCGGCGGAGCGGCTCCTGCCTGAAGGGATCGACCTGGAGGTGGTGGACCTCCGGACACTTCAGCCGATGGATATGTCCACGATCGCCTCCTCGGTCAAGAAGACCGGACGGGCAATGGTGGTGCATGAGGCGCCAAAGACCGGCGGCATCGGGGGCGAGATCGCGGCTCGGATCGCCGAGGACCTGTTCCAGTATCTGGATGCTCCTATTATCCGTGTGGCAGCCCCCCATACTCCTGTTCCTTTCAGTCCCGTACTGGAGGAGGCGTATCTGCCCAATCCCGACACGATCGCCGGCAAGGCGCGAGAACTGGCCGGTTTCTGAGCACTGACCATGCCCATTGAAGTCGTCATGCCCCAGATGGGCGAAAGCGTCGCTGAGGGGACGGTCGTCACCTGGCTCAAAAAGGTCGGCGAATCGATCGCCAAGGATGAGCCGCTGGTGGCTATCTCTACGGACAAGGTGGACGTCGAGATCCCTTCCGCCGCTGCCGGGGTGTTGGCCCGAATCATCGTCCAGGAAGGCAGTGCGGCGCCGGTCGGAGCCGTACTGGCCTACATCGACGAGTCGCTGCCTCCAGGCGCCGTCCCTTCCGGCAGGCTGGTGGTGGAGCAGCCAGAGGGTGTTCACACCACGGCTCCGACAACACGCTGGTACTCGCCTGCCGTGCTCGATCTCGCAAAGGAGCACGGCATAGATCTCATCCAGGTGAGAGGAACCGGCGCGGATGGACGTGTAACGAAGAAGGATCTGCTGGACTTCATCGCGCAGCGGCCGCAGACGGTCGCCGCGTTACCCCTTGTATCCCCTGAATCCCCCGCCCCCCTTGTCAAAGACCGGATCCTCCCGATCAGCCCTATGCGGAAGGCCATCGCTGAGCATATGATCCGGAGCAAGCGGACCGCTGCTCACGTCACACAGATCCACGAGGTCGATATGACGGCTATCGACCGATATCGACAGGTACACCATGACGCCTTCCTCAAGCAGACCGGAATCACGCTTACCTTTCTCCCTTTTGTCGTGAAGGCCGTCGCGGATGGCCTGCGGGCCCATCCGCTCATAAACGCCTCCTTCACTCGTGAGGGGATCATTGTCAAGCACGCGATCAATATCGGGATCGCCGTGGCCCTGGATGAAGGTCTTATTGTCCCGGTGCTGCGGGAGGCAGATAAAAAGAGCTTTCTGACCCTGACGAAACAGTTGGCCGATCTGGCGGTACGAGCTCGCGACAAACGGCTCAGTCTGGAGGAGGTCCACGAAGGTACCTTCACGGTTAATAACTTCGGCGCGCTAGGGACCATGATCGGAACACCGATCATTGTTCAACCGCAGGCAGCCATCCTGGGCCTGGGTAGGGTCGTGAAGCGTCCGGTCGTGATTGACGATGCGATCGTCATCCGTTCGATGGCCTACCTCTGCCTCTCCTACGATCATCGTCTCATCGACGGCGCCTACGCCAGCGCCTTCCTCAACCATGTGCGGGCTACGCTCGAAGGATTTGATTTCTCCATCATTCGCTAGAATAGTCATAGCTCCAGGCCCCCATGCATCACGAAAACCCCCTTACCTCCCCCTTTACAAAAGGGGGAGGTAAGGAAACGTATACGTATCCCCCCCTTTGCGAAAGGGGGGTCAGGGGGGTTTGTCCGAAGCTGACGGCTGAGCGGTGAAAGCTGATCGCTGGTCTGTTGCGGTTCCATCATGCAGTTGCATACTGACCCGCCTCGCCCTAAACTAGTATTGTTATTGGTTAGAGAGTCCTCCGTGTCATTGCGAGGCAAGGCCAAAGCAATCTCACAGTCCTTCAGGACAACGACGGTGAGTTTGCCGCGCTCCCTTCGGTCGCTTGCAATGACGGAGCCAGAGGGGCGTTCATGTCCATGGACGCGCCACCGGTGCATGGGGTATTGGTGTCGGAGACGAACAGTTGGATGGTAGGAGTTTACGATGCGGATACTGATCGTTGACGATGATGCGGACATGCGGAGGCTTCTGCTGCACACCCTCCAAGGCTGGGGGTATGACGTCGTCCAAGCGATCGACGGCGTGCAAGCGTGGGACCTCCTCCAGAACGAACCGTTCAGTTTTGTGATCACCGACTGGATGATGCCGAAGCTCGACGGATTAGAGCTCTGCCGTCGGATCAGGGAAGGAAGATTCTCGAGATACATCTACACCATCCTCCTCACATCCAAACACTCAAAAGATGAACTCATCAAGGGGATGGAAGCCGGCGCCGATGATTTTTTGATTAAGCCTTTCAACGCCGGAGAGCTCAAGGTCCGTATCAGGGCTGGGGAACGGATCATCACGCTGGAAAGCAATCTTGAAAAGCAGAACAAGGAGTTACAGGAGGCCTATTTCAGGATTCGTGAAGACCTTGATGCGGCCGTCAAGATGCAGCGAAGTCTCCTGCCAAGCCGCGCGTTGATCGTACCCGGGTTTAGATTTGAGTGGATGTTCGCGCCTTGTCATTTCGTGGCGGGGGATAACTTTAATATCTTTCAGCTTGATGAGCATCGGATCGGCTTCTACATTCTTGACGTGGCCGGCCACGGGATTCCCGCGGCGATGCTGTCGGTTACGCTGAGCAAGTTGCTCTCGCCCACTGCCGGTCAGGGGAGTCTCTTAAAACGCTTCATCCCTGACCCCCCGTACTACGATATCGCTATGCCTGCGGAGGCTGCGCGTACCCTGAACCAACTGTTTCAGTCCAAGGACGATGCGATGCAGTATTTTACGATGATCTACGGCATCGTTGAGGTCCAAAGCGCCCGAACGTTGCTGACTCAGGCAGGCCATCCATCGCCCATCTATCAACCCAACGACGCAAAAGCCACGCTGCTGGGAACAGGGGGGTTTCCTGTCGGGATGTTGCCGGATGTCACGTATCGGGAAGAGGAACTGTGCCTCCATCCTGGCGATAGGCTCTTCTTCTACTCCGACGGCATTCCGGAATGTACCGGAAAGAATGGGGAGCGTTTTTCCGTGGACCGCCTCATGGCATTCCTGGAAGAGCGGCGAGGCCGTCCATTGCGGGACGTAACCGCGGATATAGAGCAGACGTTAAGGCGCTGGAGGGGCAGCGATGAATTTGAGGACGACATCACCCTGCTGGCGCTCGAAAGGGAAGCGACGTAGCGCCCGGCTTTCGAACCGGCCGCTGCAGCTTCACGTTTAGGAGGATATGGATGCACCCGAGCTCACACCCGGCATCGGTTATTGACGAACTCAAACGGCTGGCCGCCAGTCTGGATGAGTGCGTGGTGAGCAAGTGTCCCGCGGCGCCACGAGTGATTGACGAACTCGGCCGTCTGGCCGGCAGTCTGCATGAGATGCTAAACACCCTCGCCGAAAGCGAGGCCAAGTTTCGCGGACTGGTGAAGGATGCGCCGGACGCCATGCTGCTCGTCGACAAGGTGGGCCGCATCATCCTCGCCAACGACGAAGCGCAGAAGCTGTTCGGCTATACGCAGCAGGAGTTGGAAGGCGCACCCCTTGAGATGCTGGTACCCGAGCGTCTCCGCAGCCAGCACATAACGCATCGCGCCGGCTACCTCATGCACCCGGTAACGCGGCCCATGGGGGTAGGTCTGGAACTCTACGGCGTGCGTAAGGACGGACGTGAGTTCCCCGTGGACATCAAGCTCAGTCATTATCCTACCAAAGAAGGCGGCATCGTCATGAGCGCGATTCGTGACATCACCGCCCGCAAGCAGGCGGAGGCTCAACTGCACCTGCACACCACCGCGCTGGAGGCCGCAGCCAACGGCATCATGATCACTGACCGGGAGGGAACAGTCGTGTGGGTCAATCCGGCTGTCACCCCGCTTACGGGCTACACCGCCGAGGAGTTGCTCGGTCACAACCTGCGTCTCCTCAAGTCAGACCATCATGACACCGCGTTCTTCCAGGACCTCTGGAGAACGATTCTCGCCGGGCAAACCTGGCACGGCGAGATGATCAACCGGCGAAAGGATGGAAGCCTCTACACCGAGGAGCAGACTATCGCCCCAGTTCGAGACAGCCATGGTCAGATCACCCATTACATCGCGGTCAAGCAGGACATCACCGCCCGCAAGCAGGCAGATGCGGACCTGGCAGCCGCCAATGCCGAACTGGCTCAACTGTATACGACCACGAAGGACCTCGCCGCGCGGTGGGAGGCGCTTTTCACGCTGAGCCGGCTGCTGAACCGATCGCTCGAACTTGACGAGGTATTCGGAACGTTCGCTCGGGCAGTGGAATCGTATGTCCCGTATGACCGCCTGGGCGTGATTCTCCCGGAAGGCGATCAGCTCAAAATGGCCTACTCCGTGGCTCACCCCCCACTCCTTTCCTACCAGGGACAGAGCTGGCCAAAGACGAACGATACGGCGATCGAGTGGATGCTCACCCACGGGGAGCCCCGGCTGGTACGCGATCTGGTAACGGAGGCCGAGTTCCGCGATGAGATCTATCTGGCGCAGGAGGGGGTCCGGTCCTGTCTTGAGCTTCCCCTCCTGGTTGCAGGAAAGGTGCTGGGAGTCTTCATCCTCGACAGCCTGACGGCCGGGACCTACTCCTCACGAGACATTGAGCGCCTGCTCCCCTTGGCCGATCAAGTGGCCATTGTCGTTGAGCACAGCCGGCTCTGGGATTCGGTACAACGTCATGCCGAAGAGCTGAAACGCGAGGTTGAAGAGCGCAAGCGCGCGGAAGCGGCAATGCAGCAGGCGAAATCCGCCGCCGAAGCGGCGAGTCGCGCCAAGGGTGAGTTTTTGGCTAAGATGAGCCATGAGATTCGGACACCGCTGAACGCCATCATCGGCATGACTGAACTCACCCTCGACACCACGCTGACGGCGGAGCAACGAGAGTTCCTGCAGGTGGTGCAGTCCTCCTCCGAGTCGCTCCTGACGGTCATCAACGATATTCTCGATCTCTCCAAACTTGAGGCGGGCCAGATGGCGATCGAGGACGTGGACTTTCACCTGCGGGAGACCGTTGAGGGCGTGGCCGAGATCTTGAGCATCCGGGCCCAGAAAAAGGGGCTGGAACTGACATGCTATGTGGACCCCGCGCTGCCCTCACGGGTGCGCGGCGACCCCACGCGCCTGAGACAGGTGTTGGTGAATCTGGTGGGCAATGCGATCAAATTCACGGAGCGCGGGGAGGTGACCATCCAGGTTGAGCAGACGAAGGCCGAAGCGCCGGAGCGAATCGGACTCCATTTTGCAGTCGCCGATACCGGAATCGGCATTCCCGGTCATCAGCAGACCAGAATCTTCGACCCGTTTGCTCAGGCGGACGCCACCACAACGCGCCGGTTTGGTGGGAGCGGATTGGGTTTGAGCATCTCGAAGGCTCTCGTAGAGCTGATGGGCGGGCGGATACGGGTGGAGAGCGAGGTCGGCAAGGGATCTACGTTTCATTGCGATCTTATGGTGTCCGTCGCGGAGCCTGAAGCTGAGATCGCAAGAGGGGAGCGCGACACGACTCCCGATCTCCACGACATTACGGTGCTGGTTGTGGACGATAATCCAACCAATCGGCTCATCCTGCGCCGCACGCTGGAAACGTGGCACATGTCCGTCGTAGAGGCGATCGGCGGAGAGGAGGCTCTGGCGTTATTGCGTACGCCACACGCGGGCTACCAGGTCGTCATTCTGGATTATCAGATGCCCGGCATGGACGGGGTAGCCGTCGCGCGGGCGATCCGGCAAGACCCACGGCTTCAGCAGATGAAGTTGGTGATGCTCTCATCCTGGGAAGGACTACCCGCTGCTACGAGAAAGGATCTCGGGATCACGGCGGTCCTGACTAAACCGGTCAGACAGTCAAGACTCTTGGATGTATTGATGGGCCTGCTTCAGAGAGCGGAGGACGCGGAGGCGCCCGCTGAGCCGTCGATCCCGGAGACGAGCCGCTCCACAGTCCAGCGACACATCCTGCTCGTCGAGGACAACGTGGACAATCAGTTTCTGGTGGAAAGAATTCTGAAAAAGGCCGGGTACTGGGTCGTCATTGCCGGGAATGGGATAGCAGCCGTGAACGCCGTGCGGCAGACCCGCTATGATCTTATCCTGATGGACGTACAGATGCCGGAAATGGACGGGTTTGAGGCAACTCGAACCATCAGGTCATGGGAACGCGAGCATGGCGTAGGACGGGCGCCGATCATCGCGATGACGGCGCATGCAATCGCCGGATATCGGGAGCAGTGTCTGGAGCAGGGAATGGATGATTATCTCTCGAAGCCGCTGAAGAAGGATCTCCTGCTTCAGACAGTAAGACGCTATCTGGCTGATTACGACTCCCCAGCCCCCCCTGTAGCAAAGGGGACCGCCGGGGATTTGTCCGGGGCTGACGGCTGAGCGCTGATTGCTGAACGCTATTTTCTGAGAGAGATGGAAGATGGGGGAGCATATGACGGTCGTCTATATTGACGAGGATCTGGCAGATCTGATCCCGGAGTTCCTGGAGAATCGTCGCCGGGACATCGACCGGATTAAGCAGTTGGTCGAGGAGGGTAAGTACGAGGAGCTTACGCGATTAGGCCACAACCTGAAAGGATCGGGAGGCGGCTACGGGTTCACAGAGATCAGTGAGATAGGACAAGGAATCGAGGAGGCCGGCGCGCGCAGCGATCGAGAGGCCATGACGACGCTGTGTGAGCGGCTGGCAACGTACCTTGCGACGGTAACAGTCCAGGTCCGGCGACCCGAATAGACAAAGGAGCCCACACGATGCAGCTTGATCAGCGAAAAGCAGGCAATGCGCTGATTGTGACGCCACTGGAGGATCGGCTGGATGCCAGAATCGCAACTGATTTCAAGGAACTGATGACCGAACTGATCGCTTCAGGAACCACCAGGATTGTACTGGATCTCTCAAAGGTAGACTTTATCGACAGCAGTGGCTTGGGAGCGATAGTCTCCAGTCTGAAGCGAATGGGAGGACAGGGAGAGCTGGTCGTGTGCGGGTTGCAGGAAACAACCATGACCTTGTTCAAGCTGACGAGAATGGACCGCGTCTTTCAGATCTTTGACAGTGAGCAGCAGGCCGTGTCAGCCTTAGGCGCCGAAAAAGGATAAGGCGAGTTGAGCGGCAGACGGATCACATTGGCCATCACCAGCGACCTGCAGAATGTGCCGCTTATCGGTCAAGCGATACAGCGGCTCTGCTCGTTTGTCCCGCTTTCTGATCTCGAATCGCACCAGATCGCGTTGTGCGTCGTCGAGGCGGTCAATAATGCCATCGTACATGCCTACGGCAGGGAGGCGGAGCATGAGGTAGAGGTCATCTTTGGCCAGTATTCGGATCGACTGATCGTTCAGATCTGTGACGCGGGACGAACCATGGACCCGAAGTGCCTCACGCCCCAGGCCCCTTCACCGCTTGATTTTGATCCCGGATGCCTGGAGCGAATTCCCGAAAGGGGGTTGGGGCTTGCGATTATCAGGACAACCATGGACGAGGTCACGTATACAACATCCCATGGGAAAAATATTCTGACCCTGACGAGGTTTCTTCAATCACGTCAATCCAGAGAAGCGCCACTGAGGGAGTGACCGATGTCGATCAGGAGACTGGAGCAGGATCCGGGGCCGGACTCCGGAACGCGTCGCCCTGTGGCCCTCACGGTATCCGCCTTCCAAGACGCAATCCGCCATCATGCCCGGTATTCATTGGGAAATAAATGGGAGCGCTGTTCCGACCGCGAGCTGTTTATGGCCGTGGCGTTCGCGGTGCGAGACGCCCTCGTCGACCGGATGCTGGACACCGAGGACCGATATCAACAGGTCGATCCTAAGCGCCTGCATTATCTCTCCATGGAGTTTCTCCTCGGACAGTCTTTGAGAAATAACCTGAGTAATCTGGGAATGCTCGATCCTTGCCGGGAGGCGCTCCGTACGATGGGCGTCAATCTCGATGAGGTGCTGGAAGGCGAATCTGAAGCCGCGCTGGGCAATGGCGGCCTCGGTCGCCTGGCGGCCTGTTTTCTGGACTCTCTCGCCACTATGGGTATGCCGGGGTACGGATACGGTATTAACTATGAGTACGGCCTGTTCAAGCAGGCTATTGACAGTGGGTATCAGAGAGAAAAACCGGACAACTGGATGGCCCGCGGCAACCCCTGGCAGATCGAACGCCCCGATGAGGCCTGTATCGTACCCGTGTACGGTCGCGTCGAACATGGCATTGATCGCACCGGCGGGTACAATCCCATGTGGATGGATTGGAAGATCATTATCGGCGTCCCACACGATATGCCGATTGTCGGACACGGCGGAACCACGGTCAATGTGCTGCGTTTGTACTCGGCGCAATCATCCGAGGAGTTCGATATGCAGATCTTCAATGAGGGGGACTATTTGAAGGCGGTTGAGCAGCAGATCGCCTCGGAGACCATCTCGAAGGTCCTCTACCCTGGCGACTCGATCGAAGCGGGTCGGGAACTGCGACTGCTTCAGGAATACCTCCTCGTGGCATGCGCCCTCCGGGATATTGTCCGCCGGTATAGCAAGAGTCACGATACGTTTGACCGGTTCGCCTCCAAGGTCGCCATTCAGCTCAACGACACTCATCCGGCCCTGGCCGTTGCGGAATTAATGCGGATGCTGGTTGACGAACATGCCCTGCCTTGGGAGACCGCCTGGGAGATGACGCAGGCGACGTTATCGTATACCAACCATACCCTGATGCCGGAAGCACTGGAGAAATGGCCGGTCTCGCTGCTCGAGGCCGTCCTGCCGCGACACCTACAGATCATTTACGAGATCAACCGCCGCTTCCTGGCGCAGGTGGCCTCCATGTGGCCGCGCGACCACGAGCGATTGCGGCGCATGTCCCTGATTGAGGAGGGGCAGCAGAAGCACGTGCGCATGGTCAATCTCGCGCTTGTCGGCAGCCATGCCGTCAACGGCGTATCGACGCTCCACACTCAACTGGTGAGAACCCATTTGGCGCCTGATTTCTCTCAACTCTGGCCGGACAAATTCAGCACCAAAACGAATGGCGTGACACCGCGACGCTGGCTGCTTCAAGCCAATCCGCTGTTGTCCGATCTCATCAGCAACACCATCGGCAACGGATGGATAACCGACCTTGAGAAGCTGAGGGCGCTGGAACCGTATACTCAGGATGCGGATTTCCGGCAGGCGTTTATCGCGATGAAGCGGGTGAACAAGGTGCGATTGGCGCGACTCATCTACGACGCCGGTCGGGTCGTGGTCAGTCCGGATGCGTTGTTCGATGTGCACGTCAAACGGATTCACGAGTACAAACGGCAACTGCTCAATATCATGCAGATCGTCCACCAGTATCTGTGCATAATTCAAGACGGGCAGGAACCGCCTGTGCCTCGCGTGTACATCTTTGCCGGTAAAGCGGCGCCGGGATATTGGACGGCGAAGCAGATCATCAAATTGGTCACCAGTGTGGGTCAGGTCATCAATAACGATCCCCGGGTGAAGGGGCTGATCAAGGTGGTCTTTCTTCCCGACTACCGCGTCTCCCTGGCGGAACAGATCGTTCCCGCCGCGGATGTCAACCAGCAGATCTCGATGGCCGGGACGGAGGCCTCAGGGACCGGCAGCATGAAGTTCGCGATGAATGGCGCCGTCATCGTCGGTACCTATGATGGGGCCAATATCGAGATCATGCAAGAGGTGGGCGAGGAGAACGTCTTCCTCTTTGGATTGCAGGTCGACGCGATCCGGCAGATACGGGAGCGAGGCTCATATCATCCTCGAGACTATTATCACCGTAATCCCCACATACGACGTCTCATGGACGCATTCGGATCCAATCTGTTCTGTCCGAATCAGCCTGGCCTGTTCCGCTGGATTGGTGAGCAGGTACTGGACCACGGCGATCCGTACTTCCATCTAGCCGATCTTGAAGCGTATATCGACACCCAGAACCGGGTCGCTCAGACATTCAAAGACCCCTCGGACTGGGCATGTAAGGCGATCTTCAACGTGGCCCGCATCGGAAAATTTTCCAGCGACCGCGCCATCACCGAATATGCTCGGGAGATCTGGAACATCCAACCCGTCCTCTAACGTGCCGATACTACTTCGCGCGACCGCTCGCATGAAGACACCGGATGCGCTGCAGTTGGCGGCAGCACTCAGCACACAGTGCTCAGCCTACCTCACGAACGACAGGGATCTGCCACCCATCCCGGGGCTTCGGATTCTGCAGCTTCGCGACTATCTGCCAGCCATGTGAGCGTAGAGTTCCTACCGTCCTATTTCTGAAATTCGTTGCAGATATTCCGACGTCATTCCGCTTCCCACTCAATCCCGAAGTGTGGACGTGTTGCTGCTAAAGTACGGCCACATATTCTGCGAAAGCGCGAGGCTTGGGAACCGGCAGCTTGTCTTCGAGCAAACCTCGTACATGCATTTCAATGGCTTCATGCATGTTCCGCGTGACTTGCTCGCGGGTCTTACCGGTCGCTACACAGCCCGGCAAGTCTGGGGAGTAAGCCGAGAAGTTGCCGTTAGCCTTTTCGATGACAATGAGAAAGCGATACATCCTTACGTCTTCTCCTTTCTCTTCTTCGACTTCTGGATTTGCGCCTGCTTGAACACACTGTTCAATGTGCCAGGGGCCAAATCGTCGCTGGGATGGCCCGCAATCGTGACCCGGCCTGACTTCATAGGATGTTTGTATTGCCGGTGACTGCCCTTGGTCGGGACCAAATACCAACCGTCCTCTTCTATCAGTTTGATAACGTCACGAATTTTCATCGCTGTCGGCTCTACTGGAATAGCCCGTGCAGCACGGAGATCTTAGCACACGAATCACCGCGAACAGAGCAAAGCGTGGAAAGGGGAAGCACAACTGCGAATTGGCGCGTGTAGTGCCCCCCGCCTAAAGCCTGCGGGAACAAGCTCTGCTGGAACGACACCACATGCGGCGCCTATTTCTTCGCCGAACTTCCGACCCAGGACATTAGGATACCATACCGATTCCCACTCAATCCCGAAGTGAAGCATACAGCATGGTGTCCCCGAAATCAGCGAACGCAAAAGCTCAGGGGCGTGCCGCTTGCGGCGCGTCTCCGTGGAGCGCCTCGTTAGGCGCGGCATCCACCGGCACAATTTCGGTGAGCAACGTTTCCGGCGCAATGTCTTGCTCATGTGGCCATGTCAACGCCCCAAACACGATGCTCACCTGGTTAAAATACGCCGGGTTTCGCAACTCCCGGAAAACGCCGTGATCGAGATAGGGCTTGACGTCGAAAATACCGCGTCTGCCATCGGCGATTTCGACATAAAGTCGGTAGTCAGGCAATGGTTTGACAACTTTCACGTCCCAATACATGGCGGCGACCTCACAGCGGAGCGATTTTGTAGGGATTCTCCCCGTTAACGGCCAACTCCCAATCGGCCATCAGTTCATCACGATGCAGTTCTATCCAAGCCTACACCAAGCGTAATTGCTTGAAATTCTGGGGACATGATACTACTTTTCTCTTGACGAGAACGAGGAGAATCAAATAATTTGCCCTCATGGCGAGGATTGCGAGAGTCGTGGTATCTGGCTACCCGCATCACATCACCCAAAGGGGTGTACGCTCTATTCCCATCTTCAGCAACGACATCGATCGCCGTGCGTATCTCGATACCATGGCAGAGCAGTTGAGCCGTTTTGGCGTCGAGGCTCTGGCGTGGTGTTTGATGACCAATCACACCCATCTGATTGCCGTTCCCAAGGACTCAGCAATGCTGGCTCGGGCGATTGGTGAAGCTCACCGTCGATATACGCGCATGAAGAACTTTGCGGACGGCGTACGCGGTTACCTTTTTCAGGGTCGCTTTGGTTCCTGTGTGCTAGATGAGCAACATCTTCTTGCAGCCGCCCGCTACGTGGAGCTCAACCCCGTCCACGCTGGTCTGGTGAAGAAGGCCGAAGAGTATCCGTGGTCAAGCGCTCGATTTCATCTCGGATTCACCACTACGGATGCGCTCGTCAAGGATAGCACCCTGCGAGGACTCGTAGACAACTGGCCCGGGTATCTGGACCACGATGACGAGGAAGCCCAACACAAGCTGTTGAGAGCTATCCGATCAGGTAGGCCAGCAGGAAGCGAGCAGTTTGTCACGTTGATTGAGCAATTGACCCGACGCGATCTACGTCTGAGAAAAGTCGGACGCCCGGCCAAACGGGTACCGCAAAACTAGTATTATGTCCCCGGAATCCGGAATCCCGGAATCCCATGACGCCCAACGCCCCGGTTCAGCGGCCGGTTTCTTCTGCATGTGCTGCCACGCGGCTTCCAGAAGGTGCGGACCTACGGCCTGCTCCATCCCAAGCAGCGCCACCTCTTCGCCCTTGTCCAAGAACAACTGCAGCCCGACCGCCCCAGGAT
>DATMXF010000059.1:0-4452 GCA_035561835.1 Patescibacteria group bacterium | reverse complement strand
TACTGCTGTACTTCGGGGCGATCGCGCTTGTCTGGGGCCGCCCGGAGCCTGAATCACTGAAGGGCTCAGTCGGCAGAAACGAGCCATGCCCGTGCGGCAGCGGCCTGAAGGCGAAGCGCTGCTGCGGAGGGTGAGGGGGGGAGGAAGGGCGAGTGACATACCTGCACGATTCTTAGAAAACAGGCGCCTTATTCCCTGCATAGTTGATTTATCGTCCCCCACCCGGCCGCTCAGGTGGACGCCACGCCTGACTTTTTGCTCTGCAGGGAGGGCAGTCCGACCTACTCCTAGGTGTTCTTCGAGTCGGTTTGCTAACATCCGGCATATTTCAGACTTGCGAAGACCGATTTTGCCTTGATCTTTCGACCCATTCCTCGTATCGTACCGAACAGGAACGAAGGAGAAGTGAGCAGGTGTTGGAGCAGATTGAGGCGTATCTCTTGTATCTTCAGGCAGAGCGAGCGGCTTCGCCGCATACGCTGAAGAACTATGCGATCGACCTGCAGCAGTTCCGGACGTTTCTTAGGTCGGGCGGGTCCCCGCCGTCGGAACCTACCCTACGCGCGGTCGAACGACCTGTTGTCAGGGATACAGAACGAGGGGATGCCCTCCGCCTGGAGATCAAGCCGGTTGAGATCGACTCCCTGGCGATCAGGGCCTTTGTGGCGGACTTACATAGAAGGGGGATCGCCAGAAGCAGCATCGCGCGGAAGCTGGCGACCCTGCGATCGTTCTTCCGATACCTGTGTCGGGAGGGTGTCGTTGCTGCGAATCCGGCGAAGCTGGTATCCACCCCGAAGCTGCCAAAGCGGCTTCCCGCGCATCTTTCTGTGGACGAGGTTGATCGCCTCCTGGTGTCGCCAGGCGAGGAGGATGCCGCGGGCGCCCGCGACATGGCGATCCTTGAGCTCTTTTATGCTTCAGGCATTCGATTGAGCGAACTCACAGGGTTGGATGTGCGGGACATGGACATTCGGGAGGGTCTCGTTCGGGTAAAAGGCAAGGGGGGTAAGGAGCGGATCGTTCCGGTAGGGTCGAAGGCCATCGCCTCCCTGAGGCGCTATCTCGATTGGCGGAGCGATCTGATCCATGGATCGAAGCGGGATACCCCCGAGCCCACGGCGTTGTTTCTCAACCGCTTGGGTGGCCGCTTGAGCCAGCGGGGCGCCGCCAGAATCGTATTGAAATACCTGAATCGAAGCGGTTTAGGGCCGAAGATCACGCCTCATGGGCTGCGTCACAGCTATGCCACGCACCTGCTTCAGGCTGGGGCCGATCTCCGCGCAATTCAGGAACTGCTGGGGCATTCACGCCTCTCGACTACCCAGCGGTATACCCACCTGAATCTGGATCACCTGATGGCGGTCTACGATAAGGCGCATCCGCGAGCCTAAGAACCAGGGTATAGGGTTGAGGGTCTAGGGTAGAGGGTAGAGCGGCATCGAACGTGGTCAGCAGCTTTAAAGAATTGGTTGTCTGGAAGCGGGCCTATGAATTGGCGCTGGAGATTTACTCGGCCACAAACCGTTTCCCTCAATCGGAGACCTTTGGACTTGTGGGTCAGATGAGAAGAGCCGCAGTCTCGATCGTTTCAAACATTGCCGAGGGATACGGACGCGGTTACCGCAATGAGTACGTCCAGTTTCTGAGAATGGCGTATAGTTCAAGTGGAGAGCTTGAAACTCAACTGATGCTCTCTAAAGATCTTGGATATCTTAGTGAAGATAAGTGTGGACGAGGATTAAGCCTTCTGCATGAAGTTCAAAAGATGCTTGGCTCGATGCTACGCAGGTTTGATTCAGAATCCAGAAAGCGTCAGGAATGAGGAAAGCAAAATCTGAAATGACCTCCCTAAACCCTAAACCCTCTACCCTATACCCTAAAGTGCGGAGCACGACAATCCTGGCAGTGCGGCATAAGGGAAGGGTGGTGGTGGCCGGGGATGGGCAGGTCTCCTTTGGCGAGACCGTGATGAAGCAGACTGCCCGCAAGGTCCGTCGATTGTGGAACGATCGGGTGATCGCCGGTTTTGCCGGCGCTGCGGCCGATGCGTTCGCCCTCCAATCGAGGTTTGAGGCGAAACTGGAGGCGTTCAGCGGCAACCTGCCGCGCGCTGCGGTTGAGTTGGCGAAGGATTGGCGCACCGACCGGGCCCTCCGCCGATTAGAGGCGCTGTTGGTGGCGGTCGACAGAGAGCATTCGCTGGTCATTTCGGGAACGGGGGATGTGATCGAGCCCGACGACGGGGTGGTCGGCATCGGCTCCGGGGGGCAATACGCGGTTGCTGCAGCTCGAGCCCTTGTCGGCTTCTCAGAGCTTGACGCAAGAAGAATTGCGGAGGAGGCGATGAAGATTGCCGCCTCAATCTGCGTCTATACGAATGACACGATCACGATTGAAGAGTTGTAGGTCGAACGTCAGCGGTCAGCAGTTAGCGATCAGCGGTCAGCAGAGCTTCTGAAGACGCAAGGTTGCACCCGGAGGTTAGTCACAAGTTGTAGCCGGGTTCCGGTTATTCTTTGATTGTGCTGAGCGCTGATAGCTGATAGCTGAAGGCTTGCTTTGGAGATGGTCATGGAACAGTTGACACCGCGACAGATTGTGGCCGAGCTCGATAAATATATCATCGGTCAAAAGGAAGCCAAGCGGGCCGTGGCTATTGCGCTACGCAATCGATGGCGACGACAGAGGCTGCCGGCGGAGCTGCGGGATGAGGTGGCGCCGAAGAACATCATCATGATCGGCCCGACCGGCGTGGGTAAGACCGAGATTGCCCGACGCCTCGCCAAGCTGGTTGATGCTCCGTTTATCAAGGTGGAGGCCAGCAAGTACACCGAGGTAGGCTACGTCGGACGCGACGTCGAATCGATGGTGCGGGACCTGACCGAACTGGCGGTGGATATGGTGAAGGCAGAAAGAATAAAGGGGGTCCAGGAGCGGGCGAGGGAGCTGGCGGAAGAGCGGCTCCTGGACCTGCTGCTTCCCGTCAGCAGGATGCCGACGATCCCTGGCGTCGAGCAAACCTCCGACACGGGTACAGCCGCCTCAGCCGCAGAGACTCGCGAGAAGCTCAGGAAGCGGCTGCACGAGGGGAAGCTGGACGACCGCACCGTAGAGCTAGAGGTCAAGGATCGGGCGATGCCGATGGTGGAGATCTTCAGCGGCGCCGGCATGGAGGGGATGGACATCAACATGAAGGAGATGCTGGGGAGCCTGTTGCCCCAGCGGACCAAGCGACGCAAGGTCAAGATTCGGGAAGCGCAGCGGATCCTTGCCCAGGAAGAGGCCGACAAGCTGATCGATGTGGACGAGGTGAGGTCGGAAGCGGTCCGCCGCGTCGAGGACTCCGGAATCGTCTTCCTGGATGAGATCGACAAGATCGCCGGTCGCGATTCGGGTCACGGCCCGGATGTGTCACGCCAGGGCGTGCAACGCGACCTCTTACCGATTGTCGAGGGGTGCACGGTCAACACCAAGTACGGCCTGGTACGGACCGATCACATCCTGTTCATTGCAGCCGGCGCGTTCCATGTCTCTAAACCGTCGGACCTGATTCCGGAGTTGCAGGGGCGTTTCCCGCTGCGTGTAGAGTTGGCCAGCCTTACACAGGACGACTTCGTCAGGATCCTCACAGAGCCGCAAAATGCGCTGATCAAGCAGTATACCGCGCTTTTGGAGACAGAGGAGGTCAAGCTGGACTTTACCGAAGATGCCATTCAGGAGCTTGCGGCTACCGCCTGCGAAGTCAATCAGGCGACTGAGAATATCGGCGCTCGCCGCCTGTACACCATTCTGGAGCGGCTGCTGGACGAGATCTCGTTTGAGGCGCCTGCTATGCAGGGAGCCCAGGTCACGATCAATGCTGCGTATGTTCGGGAGCGGCTTCAGGAGATCGTCAAAAGCGAGGACCTGAGCCGCTATATCTTGTAAGGCAGCGATTAGCGGTCAGCGTTCAGCGATCAGAAAAAAGATTAGACGTAACGGAGAAGATGGTGGGGCAGCGGAAGACATTAGAGGTTCAGCGCGGAATCGACAAGGCAAATGTCCTGATCGAGGCGCTACCGTACATCAAGACATTTGCCGGGAAGACCGTCGTGATCAAATACGGCGGCGCGGCGATGACGGATGAGGCGCTCAAGCGGTCGGTGGCGCTGGATGTCATTCTCATGCGGTATGTCGGGATGCAACCGGTTGTCGTCCACGGCGGTGGCCCTGAGATCACAAAGGCGATGGAGCAAGCAGGCCTGAAGCCGACCTTTATCTCCGGATTTCGGGTCACCGACCGGGAGACGATGAAGATCGTTGAAATGGTGATGGTGGGCCAGATCAACCAGGAGCTGGTAGCGCTTATCAACAGCAGCGGCGGGTCGGCCGTCGGCCTTTCAGGTAAGGACGGCGGGTTGATCCGGGCAAAGAAGGCCGGTCCGGCAGCCGCCGCTGAGCCTTCAGCAG
>DATMXF010000058.1:0-2312 GCA_035561835.1 Patescibacteria group bacterium | reverse complement strand
CCCCCACACTTGCCTGCCAAGAGCCCAATTTCGAAAATGAGGACTCAGGGAGCTCCCCATCTCTGGACGGCCCTCAACCCTCCATCCGACCGAGCCGATCGGTGACGTAGGTCACGATCTCTCTCGCCAGGCGCACCGCCTCTCCGGCGGCATTTCGAGTGAAGATATAGGCCGGAATGCTGTCGGGTACGCTGTTCGGGTATCGGGTCGGGATGTAATAGCCATCGAGAATCGACCACTGTGCAACCAGTTGGTCGAACGCTGGGTCATAATGGGTAGCCGCTCGGCACAACCGCTCGACTGAATGACCCGTCACGATCTCCTCGCCATGGGCATAGAGGAACCCCTTGAGGGCCTTTTCGCCGATCTGCTGGGCCAGGAAGCAGGCGATGTGACCCACCGCGCTCTGCCAGATCCTCGGCCCACCGCAGATCCTCGACAGCCTGTTGCAGCCATCTGGCGCCCTCTTCACGAGGTGCTCGTCTCATAGAGGACTACCTCCTCTCGACGCAAATGCTTGATGAACGGTCGGTCCTGCATCCGCTCTAACTCCCCAGGGGTATAGCACAGCAGGTCCAGGTCCACGGGCAGGGCCAGGAGCGGGTACAACATGCGAAGGCGGTCGATAAAGCTGAGATCTGTGTCCATCACCACCAGGATGTCGAGATCGGTGAACAGATCGGCCCGGCCCCGGGCATACGATCCCACAAGACTAATCCGCTTGACCCCTTCAAGGCCGGACAGGACCGCTACGACCCGCTTAAGCGAAGACTCCAGCAATGCCGCGTAAGTTGTCCTGGCGCTATCTATTTGGTCCATAGTTTCCATTCGATATTTTCAGGAAGCAGATTCTTTCGGATTATTTCTTCATCCTTCGAACGGTTTTACGATGTTCAGAGTCCGCGGTCAAACCGCTCCTTATATGCATCGATCCATCGGTGGCTCGGCCCACTTGCACACCCCGAGCGTCCCACAAAGTCTCTTTTTGAGCAAGAGGAGCTATATCCACTTCAATGCGGCTGCCTTGAACCGGGTAAAGTCTTCGAGATGCTCACGCAGGATCTGCACGACAATCGTGGGGTCTACCCGCGCATAGTCGTGGACGATCACATTACGGAACTTACTCATGCGGATCATGACATCTCGCCGAGCTGCGTCCAGGAGTCCGGCCTCGCCCAGGACGTCAAACGCCTCAGAATAGGTTGCCGGGACCCGGAGTCCCCGGTCGGCGATGATATGGTTGGCAATGTCCACGCACAGCTCGATGGTCATTTGGAGAGTCCGCTCGACAATACGCTGGGTCTTCCAGTCTCCTCGATACTGGTCGACGGTGATGTCACGGTACTCTGATACTTGGTTCAGATACTGGTCAAGGTCCGCCAGCTTCCGGAGGAGGAGATCCCTGTCAACCATTGCCGTACCTCCTGGCCAGGAGGCGGTGTTCGAAGATGCGGAAGTCAAAGAACTCTCGGAGCGCACGTGACTCGAAGAGGTGTCGCCGGAACGGATCGCGGTCGAAGATGACCCGGCGAGTCTGAAGGATTCGTCCCGTTAAGGCCGTCGGCGCCGTGTTGAGGACTACCACGTCCACCTCGTCGGTCTGCAGGTGCGTGGTCACTACGCCGATGGCCTCCAGCCGCCCCTCGACCAGATCGATAGAGTCATCAAGGTACACCGCCACATCCACGTCGCTCAGGGGCTTGAGAGGTGAAACCGTCGCCCCCCCAAACAGGTAGGCGAAGAGGACACCGGAGCATTGTTGTAGCGCCGAGCCAAGGGAGCGTAGCCGCTCCTCAACATCTTTGGGGAGCAACGCCTTATGAATCATTACGGCGAACCCTCTCCGCCTGGAAACAGGATCGACAGGTCCGGCATAATACGCGGAGTCGCGAGCTACAAACGTCCTGACTGAAGCCAATCTCGACCCCTGGCCACCACAAATGCTCTATGAGCCATAACTACGCAAAAACGATACCACATTAGATCGGCACCGAGCGAATATTTTTGCGGCTGCGAACAGACCTGCCCAGATCCTCCTCACCAGGCGGCTCAAGATGATGTCGGTGCAAGGGCGAGTCAATCAACATGAGTAGCCTTCGAGGCGTAATGCGCTTGACAGTGTCGTTGAGGCTGGTCTAACATTCGCTATATTAAGAACATCACCCGCCTCTCGATGCCGGAGGATAACATCGGACGTGCAATGAGTCATGAAAGACGTGCGCCTCAGCCCGGACTGTACATCGCAGATCACCGATCCACCGGGCCCCTTTTGACGCTTTTCCGGTATCGGGAGCTGTTGCGCCAGCTTGTTA
>DATMXF010000057.1:0-24998 GCA_035561835.1 Patescibacteria group bacterium | reverse complement strand
CCTCGTAGCCCACGTAACCGGGGGGCGCCCCGATCATGCGCGCCACGGTGTGCTTCTCCTGGTACTCGCTCATGTCGATCCGCACCATCGCCCGCTCGTCGTCGAACAGGAACTCGGCCAACGCCCGGGCCAGTTCGGTCTTCCCGACACCCGTCGGCCCCAGGAAGATGAAGGAGCCGATCGGCCGGTTCGGATCCTGAAGCCCCGAGCGGGCGCGCCGGATCGCGTCACTCACTGCGCCAATCGCCTCGTACTGCCCCACCACGCGCTCCCTGAGCTTCTCCTCCATGGTCAGGAGCTTCTGGGTTTCGCCTTCCAGCATCCTGGAAACCGGGACCCCCGTCCACTTGGAGACGACCTGGGCAACGTCTTCTTCGTCTACCTCCTCCTTGAGCATGGCGCCATCCTGCTGGACCTGTTCCAGCCCGCGCTTTTCGCTTTCCAACTCCTTTTGCAGCGATGTAACCAGACCATAGCGGAGTTCAGCGACCTTTCCCAGATCGCCCTGTCGCTCCGCCATCTGCTCCTGCACCTTCGCCGCCTCCATCCGCTCCTTGAGGCCCCTGATCCGCTGGATGAACCCCTTCTCCTGCTCCCAACGGGCCTTGAGACGTTCCTCCTTGATCCGGATCTCCACGAGCTCGTCGGCCAGACGCGCGAGGCGTTCTTGCGACTCCGGATCGGTCTCCTTCTTCAGGGCCTCGCGTTCAATCTCGAGCTGTCGGCCTCGTCGGCTGAGCTCGTCCAGCTCTGTCGGCATGCTGTCGATCTCCATTCGAAGGCGCGACGCCGCCTCATCGATCAGATCGATCGCCTTGTCCGGCAGGAACCGGTCGGCGATATACCGGTTACTGAGGACCGCGGCAGACACCAGCGCCGAGTCCTTCACCCGAACACCATGGTGGACCTCGTACCGCTCCTTCAGGCCACGAAGGATCGAGATGGTATCCTCGACTGACGGCTCGCCGACCAGGACCGGTTGGAAGCGGCGTTCAAGCGCGGCATCCTTCTCCACCCGCTTGCGGTACTCATCCAGTGTCGTCGCTCCTACGCACCGAAGCTCACCCCGGGCCAGCGCCGGCTTGAGCATGTTCGAGGCGTCTACAGCCCCCTCAGCAGCGCCGGCTCCAACGAGGGTATGTAGTTCATCGATGAAGAGAACTATCTGACCCTGCTGCTCGGTTACCTCCCGAAGGACCGCCTTTAATCGGTCTTCGAACTCCCCGCGGTACTTACTCCCGGCCACCAGTGCGCCAATGTCCAGCGCCAGTACACGCTTATTCTTCAACGACTCCGGTACGTCGCCATTGACGATTCGCTGTGCCAGTCCTTCTACGATGGCGGTCTTACCCACGCCAGGCTCACCGATGAGGACCGGGTTGTTCTTGGTTCGGCGCGCCAGGACCTGAATCACTCGACGGATCTCATCGTCTCGCCCGATGACCGGGTCCAGCTTCCCTTTTCTGGCCAGATCGGTTAGATCGCGGGCGTACCGTTCCAGCGTCTGGTATTTCTCCTCCGGGGCCTGGTCAGTCACGCGCTGACTGCCGCGGACCTCCTGCAAGGCTGCATAGATGCTGTCTTTTCTGATCCCGGCCTCGCGCAGGACCTTCCCGACGGCACCATCGCCCGCATCGGAGATCGCCAGGAGCAGATGCTCGGTACTGACGTACTCATCTTTCAAGCGTTCCGCCTCAGACAGCGCCGCGCTCAGCACCTTTTCAAGACGCGGGGTGATATGGACCTGACCCGGTGGCAAGCCGGACACCCTGGGAAGTCGCTTCAGTTCCTCTGTGAGTCTGGAGGCGACCTGACGGGGGTCAGTCCCCATCTTTCTCAGAATCGGCTGGACTACCCCTTCCGCCTGCTGTACAAGCGCCAGCAACAGGTGTTCGACGTCAATCGCCTGATGCTCCAGTTCCTCGGCCAGCTTCTGGGCCTGCTGGATTGCCTCCTGCGCCTTAAAAGTGAATTTGTCGAATCGCATAAAGGCCATACACCCTCCTCGTCGCGCGTGCTGCCAAGCGCTGAACGCAACCGGGCTTCTCAGACTAGATTGAACCGATCCGATCCTTCTCCATCTGAACCTGGCCCGGTGCCTGACGGCGATTGATCTCGATCTCGCCCTTTAGGGAGGCGCCCTCTGCGGCGGCGATACTGCCCGTCTTCACGTTACCCGTCACGCTGCCGGTAGGCAGAAGATCGACCCGTCCACTGGCGATCAGATTGCCTTTTACGTGGCCGCCGACAATGATGTTGGTCGCGGCAATGTCGGCCTCCACTTGAGCCGACTCGCCGATCACAATAGTTCCGGTAAGATCGATGGTCCCGTGAAACCCACCCATAAGCTGCAGGTCACCTTCGCCGGTCAGATCTCCGTGAATCTGAATCTTCTCGCCGACGACAAACGCATTATTTGTCGGCAGCTCCATCATTGGAGCTTGCCGTGTCGGCTCCGGACCGGTCGATTCCAGGGCCCCCCAAATCTTGTCAAGCATCCCTCGCTTCTCTTGCATAGCACACCCCTCCATTCCATTCATGAACGATTTTACGCTGTAGTGGAGATCCGACTGAAAGCCTGATAGTTAAAAGGTGGCCTCGACCGGAACGGTCGGCGACTTCGCATCCCCGAAACGCGCGGTCAGACCGCCACTGACCGTCTGCACGAGATAGTCGAGCAGCTTCTGATATTCAAACAGCACCTCTCTCGCATCAGCGCGGGAACGCCACCATCCCTCCGGATCAAAGGTATCATAGCGAGTGGGCCGGCTGATGATTGTAATCGTTCCACCTGAGGTTCGCGCTAAAATCTTTCTCGCCCGCGTCGAATGTGATCTGTCCGTAACAAGGATAACCGTTCTTATCCGGTGCTCCTTGAGTAAGCGTACAAGGCGGGCCATCTCGCTTGCAGTGCTATCGGAACGCTCGTTGATCTGAAGGACAGCGGTGCCGGGCACCCGCATCGCCTTAAGAACCATCCACTGGATATTCCGCTCTTCCGGGACGGTAATGCCGAGCCGGGCCAACGCTTCGTACCCTTTCGGCAGACGCTGGTAGGTCAGAATGATCCTTGGCGCATAACCATCCTGGTAGAGCCTGACAGCCTCGAGTGTGCGACCGACACCTCCGTCTCCTGCCAGGACCGCGATTGCCTCGGCCTTTTGCAGACGATCCTCCGTGATCAGATAGCGACCCATCGCTCTCAAGAGAAATGGGTGACCGACATAGAGTAGAAGGCCTAGGAGCGGGACAACGATCAGCCATCGGATCAGTCTTCCTATCATCGTACCGATGTCGTTCTCGCCACAGTCGGTTTCTCCGATCCTCCGATTGTTCTCCGAACGGTCATCCCAACCGAAATGACCGGTTCAGCGCGACTGCCCACGATTGCCGTTCGTCCCCGTCGAAGGCAGACTCGGCGCATGGGCAGGCTTACGGAAGACTCGGCGCAGGCGGGCCTGCAGCCGCAGCCACAGGCGTCCCACAGGGGACCGGACCAGGCGCTCCAGCGTCTGTAGACGGCTCAGGAGGAGACGGTGGGCCTCTTTGAGGTCCTCCGTCAGCTCCCCTTTCCAGGCGCGAGAGACCATCGGCGCAGTAAGCCCACGGACACAGACAGCATAGTCCAGCGCCAGTTGAGTCAACCGGTCATCGTCAATACGCCGCAGCGCGAGGCGAAGCTCCCGATCATCCTCCTTGGGGACATGTTCAGTATCGCTCTCCTGCAGTTTAGCGTCGAGTCGGCCAAGCATCTTTCGGACTACGGCAAGTTCCTCTATCAGCGCACGACCATGCTGCGAATCACGATGATTGAACGCACCCATCACTATCCTTCCCATGCCGTCGCCTGATCTGTTCCCTGCTGACAACTACTTGCCAGGTCGAGGATAGTATGCTATGCAAGCTTAGTCAATCTCATTTCCGAACCTCAGAAAGGGCACGAACTACCTTCAGCGTTAGATTCAGATACGCCCTGCGTGGATACGTGACAATGACAATCTCCGCCTCGAAGCGCGGCCTTTTCGACCCCTCTTCGTTGGCCGCTCTCACGGTCTCGGACACGATTGGCCAGATCGTTCGTTACCAAGCGGAACATCGCATGGATAAGCCCTGGTGCTCTCTGCTCCGTGGTCCTGACACCGACGAGCCGATTCAGTTCGGCATAGTGTGCCAGGAGGCCGAGCGGGTGGCAGCGCTCCTTCAGGAGCTGGGGGTTCGGCCGGGAGACCGGGTCCTCATCATGCTCCCCACCGGACGACCGATCCTTCAAGCCCTATTCGGCACCTGGTTGGCTGGCGCTGTGGCCGTTCCCACGTACCCGCCTCTGCTTCTCCCGAAAGGCCTGCTGCGCACCCTGGCGGCAGCGACCGCTACCGGCCTGTACGCCCCCGCCAAGTGGACGATCGATCGGCTCCTGCGACAGCCCTTCGCTCAACGCTGGCGACGGGGGCGACACGCGCGGCGACCTCTCATAACTATCCTGGAAGGGCTTCAGCGCCTCAGCCGTTACGTAGAGCAGCAGGCCCACGTCTGCCAGACCTCCCGACCTGCCGTCGTGATCGCCGAACGAGAGTTCGGTCCCGTGTGCCAGGCTGCTGCCCGGCTCCTCCGTGAGCCGCCTGCCTTTGTGCCGGCCTCCGACCTTCTGCGAGGAACCGCTCAGTTTCAGTCGCCGAGCATTGATGGCAATACCACGGCGCTGATCCAATTCACTTCCGGATCAACCGGCGTTCAGAAGGGTGTCATGCTCAGCCATCGAGCGATCTTAGCCAACATCCGGGCGTTCGGGGAAGCGGTGCAGCCGAGACCGGACGACAAGGTGGTCTCCTGGTTACCGCTCTACCACGACATGGGGCTCATCGGCATTACGCTGGGATCCTTTGCCCTCGGCATGGAAGCCTGCCTGATGTCGCCCACCGATTTTACCCGCGATCCAATCCGCTGGATGTGGGCGCTCCATCAGTTCAGGGCCACAATCTCGGTCGCCAACAATTCCGCTATTGGACGGCTCGCCAGGATGTGTCGGATCGCTCCCAGACGGTTTGCGCACTCTCCGGCCCATGGACAGAGGAGCCGTCTTGACCTCTCCCACCTTCGAATCCTGATGAACGGCTCGGAACCGGTTACCGTGCAGGCGATGGAAGCGTTCCAACGCGAGTTCGAGCAGTTCGGACTTCGTCGAGAAGCCTTGTCACCGGTCTATGGGCTGGCCGAGATGGCGCTCGCCGTCTCCTTCCCGGACCTCACAGCACCCTATCGGGTCTACAGGCAACGGGGCGAAGAGTGGGTGTCTGTGGGACGGCCGCTCCAGGATTTTGACATTCGAATCATTGACGCCGAAGGCAACCAGCTCCCGATCGGGCGCCTTGGCGAGGTGATCGTTACGGGACCAAGCCTCATGGACGGCTATTTTGGAGACCCGGAGGCGACCGCGCAGGTGATTCGAGAACGAGACGGACGACGGTGGCTGCACACCGGTGATGAGGGGACGATCGACTCGGCAGGAGAGCTGTACATCACCGGGAGGTTAAAGGAGATCGTGATCAAGGGTGGCCGCAACTATGCCCCGGCCCATCTCGAAGAGGTCATAGAGACCGTTGAGGGGGTCAGGCCGGGTCGAAGCATCGTCTTCGGCGTAACCGACGCCAGATCCGGAACCCAGCGGGTGGTGGCGGTGGTTGAGTTAGCCGATCCACACTGCCATGAATCACTCCATGAGACCTTGCTGCGAGAGATCCGCTCCCGCGTGGATGACGTCTATCGGCCGGCAGGCGGCACGGTGCTCGACCATGTGCTGCTGGTTGCACCAGGAACCCTCAGCAAAACCACCAGCGGAAAACGGATGCGGCTCGACACCAGAGAACGGTTTCTCCGGGGCGAGTTCGGTTAACATAACCATGAGGTGCGATTGATGGGATTTCTCATCCGGCTTGTTCTTAATGCGCTGGCCCTCTTACTCGTATCGACCGTCATCCCCGGCATCGAGGTACGAGGGGTCCTTCCCGCGCTGGCTGCGGCTTTTTTCCTTGGGATGGTCAACGCCGTTGTTCGACCTGTGATCCTGATTTTGACGCTTCCACTCACAATTCTGACGCTGGGGCTGTTTATCCCGCTGCTCAACGCCGCTCTCCTGAAACTCGTCTCGTTAATGATCCGAGGATTCGAGGTGCACGGCTTCTGGTCTGCCGTGTTCGGGGCTATTCTGATAAGTCTGATCAGCGGTATCTTGAATCTTCTCATTAACGACCGCGGCCGGGTAGAGGTAATTGTCCACCGCAACAGAATCTTGTGACCAGCCCTTCCCACGCAATCGGAACTATGCTATAAAGAGCCGCGATCTATCCTTCAGCGTCCCCATCGTCTAGCCGGCCCAGGACGCGGCCCTTTCAAGGCCGAAACACGGGTTCGAATCCCGTTGGGGACGCCAATGGTTTGAGATGGTTGCGAAGTCTACCTGTCTTGAGATATACCTCCGGCGTCCAATAAGTGACGATTCCGTTGCAGCAACCAACTTAGCCATCGCGGTCAACGCGGTTTGTATCGGGAGGTGACTACAGTTATGGACGAAGACCGAAAATGGAGCGTGGAGCGAAACTTCCGGCTACTCGCCGTGATTCTGTCTGTGATGAGCCTCGTATTGGGGATGATCCCGGCTTTTCTTGTCGGCCACTGGCTTTTCTTTTTGGGGTGTGTTGGGGTCTTCTGGGGACTGCTATGGACTGGATATATGATGGCACGGCGGATGGAACGAATTCATGGGAAATGGATCTGGCGTCCCTAGCGGCGCTGACTTGTGGAGGCAAATTATCTTGCTCGGTTACGCGGTCACAGAGTCCGCTTTGCTTCGAACAGATTTCCAGTGTCCAATGAGTGCCTGCTCCGTTGCAGCAAACCGGAACTGTATGTCAACGCATCGGAAATAGCGGGACAGTTCCAGCGCATCACGCCGCTTAGGGGAGTTAGACAGATCGGACCGATCCCGCGTTTTGCGGGATCGGTCCCCTCCTGACAGTCGGCTACCCTCAGCTTTATATCTTTGTCGAGGGGGCGCCTCAGTGTGGATATGGAGTTTCAGAGTCACGGCCGCTCAGGCCGCTTTACGAAGCGTCTCAGCCGGCGCCGGCTTCACGGCCCGCGTTGCCTCTTCTTCCCGATCCCGCGCCATCTCTTCCTCTTGCCAGCGCGGCATCACAAAGAGAGCCATGCTGAAACCGCCGAGCACAAACCACGTAAAGAGTACAGTAATCGTGTCATCATCGGTGAAGAGTTCCCACAAATACTGTCCGAAATCGGCTGGCATTCCACCATCACCTCCCTCAGTTAGATAAATCGTGAAGGGCGGTGAAAGGTTTCAAGAAATCGGCGGGAGGTAACTCAGGACGGAAAGGTATCGCTGAGCCAGGCTCGTCCGACCCGTCGAAAATCTCCAGACCCGATCCTCTTTGTATTGGAGCTTTTCAACCAGAGGAGACAGATCGACTTCGTCGGAATCGGCAACGAGAGAATAGATCAATGGCCCTTGTTGCCAGTGTGCAGTTCGAAAACCCTGATGGATGGCCCAATAGACTTTGCCTGCCAGGCTTATCGGCTGATCCGGAAGCCGAATCCCTGTTGGTTCCAGGTTCAAATTGGTGAGCGGATCGCAGAGCGCGGAGGCAGGTCTCTTGTACTAAGTCTTCGATCTCTTCACGGTGATGCGTCAGCCACCATGCAAAGCTATAGAGGGCATCCAGATGCTGAAGCAGCGATCGGGCAAATCGATCTTTTTCTTCCTCGGACAGCGATACTCGATCCATTGCGAACACCGCCAGGTTAGCCGGCGTCTGGAACGTTCTCGAAGAACTCGACGACTCCCGTCTCTAGCGAATACTCCGCACCGACGACCAAGAGCCCTGTCTCCTGGATTAGCCTCTCCAGCAACTCGGATCCGTGCCGCAAGTGGTTCACCGACGCACGAACGTTCGCGCGAATTGCAGCGCGTACAAGTGCTTCGTGGCTCCCTTCGAGCCCACCGTACAGCAGAGTCTCTACCGACGGCCGAACACGATCGACGATCGAGCGCAAGTTCCTCGATTGATTCTTCGTCCGCCCCTGCAGTTCTTCCAGTGTTGCAATGACGGCACCACACTGGGTGTGGCCCATAACCACTACGAGCTGGGTCCCGAACCGTGACGCAGCAAACTCGACGCTGCCGACCTGTGAAGGGGCCACAATGTTGCCGGCAACCCTGATAACGAAGAGATCGCCGAAGCTCTGGTCAAAGACCAGTTCTGCAGGGACGCGTGAATCGGAGCAGCCCAGAACGATTGCGAAGGGCTCCTGTCCGGCCACCAGTGCGATACGACGGGCAGCATTCGAGAGAGCGGGTGTCGCCACCTCATCGGCAGCAAATCGACGATTGCCTTCGCGAAGGCGAGTCAGAGCTTCGACGGCGTTCAGCATCGAGGAGGCCCACGTTGCCTTGTTCAGCCAACGGAGTGACGGCTGAACCGCAGGTAAGACAGCGCATCGATATGACTTTTACTGACCGGCAGATTACCGTCCGACACTTGTGAGGACTGCCGCGATTGTCTTGTCTTTTAAGACACTTGTCAAGTCCACACCACGCCTCTTGTTGTCGGCAAAGGCCGACCGACATACTCCCGCTACGACTCGACAGCGCCCCGCCCATACGAAAAGCGGCCGTCGCGAACTAGTCCGCCGTTGGGTCTTTCGAGCTTTGCCGGTGTATCGTGCTTGTGGGCCTCAAATGCGATATACTGCATGGTGTTGCATCTCTCTCTCTGCGGCCTGTATGGCGGCATGGCTCCCACGCCGACGACAGTGCATCCCGCACGAAGGTGCAGCGCTTTCACGGCCGTAATAGAGCCTGTCCAGCAAACCCCCGTTCATGCTTCGACAGGCTCAGCACGAACGGGAAAAGGTCAATGTTTTCGGCAGCCATTCCGTTCACCCTGAGCTTGTCGAAGGGTATATGCGGGTTTGCAGGACAGGCTCAATAGATAGCAGAAGTTCTACGCGCCGTACGATAAGACCGGGCAGCGCCAGCGCAATCGAGAGGAGAACAACAATGAGATGGTCTTGGCGACTGGGCGAAGTGGCGGGAATCGCCGTCTATGTGCACGTCACTTTCCTGCTCCTCGTTGGCTGGGTGGCCGTCAGCCACTGGCTGACCGAACGGACTGTGGCCGCTGCGCTGGCAGGCAGCGGGTTCACGTTGTCGCTGTTCGGCTGCGTGGTGCTTCACGAGTTCGGGCATGCGCTGACCGCGAGGCGGTACGGCATCCGGACCCGCGACATCACGCTGCTCCCGATCGGGGGCGTCGCGCGGCTCGAGCGAATGCCGGATGTCCCGATCCAGGAACTCTGGGTCGCGCTGGCCGGCCCGGCCGTCAACGTCGTTATCGCGGGACTCCTCTTCGTCTGGCTGGAGGTGACTACCGGTCTCGAGCCGCTGGGTCAACTGGGTGTGGCTACGGGCCCATTCGTCCAGCGCCTGATGATGGTGAACGTCTTTCTCGTGGCGTTTAACCTGATTCCGGCCTTCCCCATGGACGGCGGTCGGATGCTGCGCGCGTTTCTCGCGATGCGCATGGAGTACACGCGCGCGACCCAGGTGGCCGCCGGAGTCGGCCAGGGGATCGCGGTGCTGTTCGGATTCATCGGCCTGTTCACCAATCCGTTCCTGCTCTTTATCGCACTCTTCGTGTGGATCGGCGCGGGCCAGGAAGCCAGCATGGCGCAGATGAAATCGGCCCTCGGCGGTATCCCCATCAGCCGGGCCATGCTCACCGATTTTCGTACGCTGTCGGTTCGCGACTCCCTGGCAAGGGCCGTCGAGTTGATCCTTGCCGGCTCGCAGCAGGACTTCCCCGTCGTGGAGGGCGATCGCGTGGAGGGAGTCCTGCTGCGGAGCGATCTGCTCGCGGCCCTGGCTGCGCACGGGCAGGCAGTACCGGTCGCCGAGGTGATGCGTCGGAATTTCTACCTCGTCGACTCGTCCGAGATGCTGGAGACGGCGTTCGCTCGCCTCCAGGCCTGCGAGTGTCACACGCTGCCCGTAACACATAACGACCGGCTAGTGGGCCTGGTGACCATGGACAACCTCGGAGAGTTCATCTCGATCCAGGCGGCGATCGGGGCTAAGGTAGCCCGACATGCGCGGCTTAACCCCGACGGTCGGCCCGTGTGAGGTGTTTGACAATGCCCACGCCCAACTCACCGCTGAAGCTGCCGGCCGCCCCCGGCGTTCGCGGCGTACCGACTCATTAGGCAGCTCAACGTCCAGCCGGAGCGACTCTTGACATGATCTGGGTGTGGCTGGGATTCATCGCGTTCGTTTTGCTCATGCTGGCACTGGACCTGGGCGTCTTTCACCGCAAGGCCCATGTCGTCACGGTCAAGGAGGCCATCGCCTGGTCCGGGGTGTGGCTCGCCATGGGGTTGGCCTTTGCCGTGTTCGTGTACTTCACGTACGAGGGTCAGTGGTTCGGCCTTAGTACCGTCGCGGATCCCGTCGATGGATTGCCCAACGACGGTTCGACGGCAACGGAGAAGTACCTGACCGGGTATGTTGTCGAGAAGTCGCTCAGTGTGGACAACATCTTCGTCATCGCTATGATCTTCACCTTCTTTGCGGTGCCGCCGCTCTATCAGCATCGCGTGCTGTTTTGGGGTATCCTGGGCGCGCTGGTCCTGCGCGGCGTCATGATCGCCCTCGGAGCAAGGCTGATCGCCGAGTTTCACTGGGTCTTATACATCTTCGCCGCCTTCCTGATCTTGACCGCAATCAAGATGCTGTTCCTTAAGGCGGAGCACACCGATCCGAATAAGAACGTCGTGGTCCGATTGACGCGGCGGTTGTTCCCGGTGACGGCCAGGTTTCACGGCGAGCATTTCATTGTTCGCGCCGGGGCACCGGCATCCTACGAAAGCGAGGTCCCAGGTACGCCCGCGATGCCGGACGAGGTCGTGGAGAAGGCCCGCCCGGGAACGCTGCTCCTCACACCTCTTGCGCTGGCGCTCGTCATGGTCGAGACGACTGACGTGATCTTTGCGGTTGACTCGATTCCAGCAATCTTTGCCATCACGGGCGACCCCTTTCTGGTCTTCACCAGCAACGTGTTCGCAATCCTCGGTCTGCGGTCCCTCTACTTTGCGTTAGCCGGGATGGTGAAGCAGTTCCGCTACCTCAAGGCCGCGCTCGCCCTGGTCCTGCTGGTCGTGGGCGTCAAGATGCTGCTTGCCGAATCGCTGAAGCTCATCCTCGGCAGGCACTTCAATCTCTACCTTCTGATGGTGGTACTCACGATCCTGGCAGCCGGCGTTGCCGGTTCTTTGATAGCGGACCGGCGAGACCGTAATCGGCCTGGGAGATAGGTACACGCCTACGCTGCCGCAGAAGATCTGACCGCCATCCTGCTTCACAGCTCGCGCGGCCTCTGCCTCCTTCGTCTGCGCCGCCCCTGTCTCCTGCCACCGTGGCAGTACGAACATAGCGAAGCTCCCAACGCCAAGCACGTATGTTATGAATCCTAACGTGATCAGCCGAGTATAGACGAGGAGGTCCGAGTAGAACTCTGCTCCTGGCATGGTATCTCACCTCCTTCGATTAGGTAAATTGTGAAGGAGGGTGAAAGGTTCCAATTATCCGAGCAAGAGTCGGCGACAACCTCACGCCGAATCAGACCACTACGCCGTTTTGCTACGTTCGGCAAGGCCAGGTCCTGAAGGTTATTTTGAGAGGGACTTGATGTCGCGGAGAAAGATGCGGGTCGTGACAGGACCTACGCCTTTAAATTCCTGGAGACGCTGGGCCAGGTCCTTCCTATCGCTTGATTGCCTAAACAGGTTGGCAAGAGAACTATGGCGGGTTATGAGGGATTGAGCAATATCAAGGAGTTTGGTGGCGGTCGAGAAATCGAAGCGGACATAGTGGCCGCGGTCCAGGAGGCTCACAAGCCGATCCCACCCCGTTTCGATGAGCGCTTCCGGGGTGACCAACCCCTCACTGACGAATTCCAGATAGGCTCACCTGGCTACTTCCAGTTGAATCGGTTTGCCGAATAACAGGCAGGCCAGGAACCACTTAAAGTACTCGCCTTCTGTTCCAGATTCGAGATCGATCCCAAGGTCCCGAGCACGAATCGTAGGCCGAGACGATGCCACGGCTCCCACAAACTTCCTTAGCCTCAATCGATATCCATAGACAATGCTCTTACTTCCGAGCAATCTTTCGAAAGACAATCCACCACAGGCCATATCCGATCACTAAGACGCCGACCACAACCACCCAAATAATAACGTCTGTGTCAAATGTCCACATCGACGCGCCTCTCCGGTGTGAGATTACGGACCAAGATTATGTTACACCCGCTTACCGTCCTTTAAAATCGTGATCACTACTTGATTCTATTAATATGGCCGAAGTCGGTCTGTAAGCCGGATCCTGTGCGGCCAGACCTTGCGGCCCAACCGGATGGCCATTCCTCTAGGCCCGACGTTACCATCGGGCTCAAGCAGCCTACCCGTCCCGCCTGCCCCGAAAGGAGCACGAGAGCGGGCCGCTCTCTGCATAATACGGCGGGACCTATTTGGCCTTGCTCCGAGTGGGGTTTGCCAAGCCGACATGTCGCCATGCCGCTGGTGCGCTCTTACCGCACCTTTTCACCCTTACCCACGGGGCCGTTCGGCTGCGCTTGCGACGAAGCCTGGCGGCCGATGATGCAGCGTGGGCGGTATCTTTTCTGTGGCACTGTCCGTGAGGTCACCCTCCCTGGGCGTTACCCAGCACCCCGCCCTGTGGAGTCCGGACTTTCCTCCCGTTCACCAGAGGTGAACCGGCGGCCATCCGACCGACTTCGGCCACTACCAACGTAACCCACATGGACGCGATTTGCAACGACGATCCTCGCGGTGTCAAATAGCAGGCACTGCGAGGGCGGCGCGAAGATCAGGCGTACTGAGCGGCTTTCCACGACTGAAAATAGGTCTCTACCTCGTCAATGAAGCCGTGATGTTTCGATTGCCATCCCAATAGGCGCGTGGCCTTGCTGGAATCTACCTGTTGATCCAAGGTCAGACACTCGGCAAAACCGTCAAGGGTATAAGAGGCCTCGTCAGCCGGAACGAATTGCGTCGGCCCGGTGAATCCGGTAGCCCGCGCGACGGCCCCGGCTATTTCGCGTACAGTAGAAGTCGAGCGATCGGTAAGGTTGAAGACCTCGCCGGCAAGTCCGCTCTCAGCCGCGCGCAGATACCCCTCCGCCAGATCGTCGATATGCACCATCGCCCAGCGATTGTTGCCGTCACCAATCACCTGGATCGGTTTACCTTTGTCAGGGCCGTCGAACCACATCCCGGTCAGTCCCCCTTGCCGGCCATAGACGCAGCCGGGCCGCACGACGACCCCCCACACCTCGGACGCGTTCAGCACCATCTGCTCGATGTCAGGACGGACGGCAACCAGTGGCGTTGGTCTTAAGGATGCACTCTCATCTACGGTCTTACCGGAAGTATCGCCATACACCCACGTCCCGCTTGTGTACACGACGGTCTTTGGTTGCGAATCACGTTTGCCGGCGGTCAGCAACACCTCTATCGTTTTTCTGTCGAGCGAAAAGGTATCGGCCTGGTAATCTACGGCCGCGTGGATCAGCACAGCGCATTGCTCAGCAATCTGCTGATAACTGTCCGGATGTTGCATGCTCCCGATCACCGGGCGGATTTCATGCATGGCGACGGTGTGAGCCTTCTTCTCGCTGCGGACCAGTCCCCACACCTCATGGCCGGCACGGCGAAAGGCCGAGGCCACGTTAAAGCCAATATAACCGTTTGCGCCAGTCACAAATACCTTCATCGTCCCTCCCTATGCCGACGGTTCGTTCAAGTCTGCTGCCTCTATTCCACTGTGACTCTCTGGGCCTTCCGGCGTGACCCTGGTTTTGACTCAGAAGCCGTCGCCCACAGCCCTCTGTCAAACAACGCCTGGACCGCAAGGAACAGTTCATGTCCCGCCTGATTGATATGTGCACTCACCTCCGGGGGCACGCACTCTCTGATTCCCCGCTGAAATCCCTCCTGCGCCTCGTAGAGGGTACACAACGGGCAGCGATGCGGGCAGTTCTGTTTTTCCTTCTTAGCCATCTTTCTCCTCCTTCGGGCTCCCGTCCTGACCAAAGCGAACCACGAGATAGCCCTCCTCAAGTCTCGCCCTTTTCACCGTCAGGTCCGCCAGCGCTCTGGGAAGCACAAGATCTCTTCGAAAGTTCCCGATCGATACTACCAACTCGTCGCCTCGTTTCAGGAGCGACAACTCCTCCTTCTGAAGGAATGGGAGCCTTAACCGGAGATAGTAGTGACCCCCTTTCTTGCGGACCGTCTGGATCGGACCAGGCATCCACACCTTGAGCGGATCCTGGTCGGCAAAGAGGCTCCTGCCCATACGTTCCAGCATCGCGAGACCGACAACCTCGCGATCGAAGAGCGGGACCTCCCAGATCGGGATCGGCGAAAAGCCTTGCTGGATCATCTCCCGGTACCGGCCCTGGATATGGCTCCACTCGGCAAAATAGCCATGCTCGAGTTGACGGGGAAAGACACGATTACAGACGACGGCATCGGTCACGTAGCCATAGAGGTTCAGATAGGTGAGGGCCCGCTGCGCCTCTTTGATGACCATCTTCTCCGGGTTCACAACCAGTCTGATGCTGGACCGCTTCGGATCACACAGTACCTCTTTCATCCCGTCAATGCGGGTAAAGAGGGTCTCGATAGCCGCATACACATTATCTTTGGGAAGGGGAACCGGCACAAAGGGTTGGACGATGGGGCCCATGGCGGTCACGATCCGACGCTCCCATGGAAAGAGCTTCTCCATGTACCAGCGAGCCACATCGGGAAAACTCAACAGGCGCATCGTCTCCCCGGTCGGCGCACAATCGACGATAAGGCAATCGAAGCGTCCCTCCTCTCCTCGTAGCCGAATCTGCAGAAGACTGCACAGTTCCTCCAGTCCCGGGAAGACCGCCATCTCTTCAGCGATCACCTCTTCGACACCACGCGTGGCGAACAGGACCATCAGATAGTCCTTGACCTCACCCCAGTGGGTCCGGATCTCCTCCAGGACATTAATCTCCTGTCCCCAGAGATGGTCCGTAATCGGCGTCGGCTCCGCTCCGAGAGGCTGATCGAAGGCATCGGCCAGGCTGTGGGCCGGATCGGTGCTGATGACGAGGGTACGGTGGCCCCGCTCGGCCGCCATTAACGCCGTGGCGGCTGAGACCGTCGTTTTGCCTACTCCTCCCTTGCCGGTATACAGTATGATGCGCATCATCGGCCCTCGCGTCAGCTTCCGGATCCACTGCCATTATAACGACGGAAGGTCGCCTCGTAAATCCCTCGTACTCGCTCCGTGTGACGCTGATAGTCGGCCAGCAACCGTTCCCCTGGAGTTCTACCATCACCCGCATGATACCCAACACGTCGCGCCAGGCGATTGAGCCGGCTTGGATCCTGCGGCAGGGCCGAGATCTCACGATCGGCTACGACCCGAAGACGATTTTGTACGGTCCGCAGGAATCGATAGGAATCACAAAGCTGGGCGACATCCATGTCGGCCAGCAGACCCGCACCACGCGCCGCCTCCAAGGCCTTCAGCGTGTTGCCCGCTCGAAGGGTCGAGCGCGTAGATCCGTACGCGAGCTGGAGGAACTGGACAATGAACTCGATGTCCACGATCCCACCGCTTCCCAACTTCACGTGTCGCTCACCGGCTTTCTCCTTGGTCAGCTCCAGCTCCATTCGGCGCCGCATCGTCGTGATATTCGCCGCGAGGCTCTCCACTGAGGTGGGTCGATAGATCAGCTCGAATAATGACGCCATGAACGGCTTTGCGATGTCGAGATCGCCCGCGATGGGGCGTGCCCTCAGGTACGCCTGACGCTCCCACAGCTCTGCTGTGTGGGTGAAGTGAGCCTCAAATGCCGCAAACGACTGCGCCACCCTGCCCGCCGACCCGCCGGGTCGCAGCCGGATGTCAACCCGATAGGCCGTTCCTTCCTTGGTGATGGTCGTGAGAATCCGGCAGATCCTGTCGGCCAAGCGGCCGAAATAATCGGCGTGGCTCAGGCACTGGGACCCGCCTGTCGTCACGCCTTCTTGCGCGTAGGCAAAGGCGAGATCAAGATCGGACCCATACCCCATCTCTTCGGCGCCGCATTTGCCCAGGCCCAACACAACGAACCCTTCTGAGGACGGCAGACCATACTGCGTCCTCAGGTCTTCGCGACCCAACCAATAGGCCGTCTGGACACAGGCCTCTGAGAGACGGGTCAAGGCGCTGCTCATATCGCGAAGGTCGACCTTTCCCAGCAGATCCAGCGCACCGATTCGGAACTCCTCAGCCTGCTTGAACCGGCGCAATGCATCCAACCGGGCGCTCCCCACTGGTGCAGCCGCTACCGAGCTGAGGCATTCCTCAACCAGCTTGCCGGATTGACCGAGTTCCGTCTGATCGGGCAGGAGCAACAGGTCCAAGAGCGCGGGGTGCCGGATCAGGATCTGGGAGAGGAACTCGCTCGAGCCAAAGAGTCGCATCAGGTGAACCAGGGCAAGCGGCGCCTGCTTGAAGATGTCGTACAGGCCGGCGCTGGAACCAACCCCCTCGATAAACCGTTCACATTGGAGGAGGGCTAGGTCCGGATCCGGGGCCTGCATCACACCCTCCATCAGGTTGGGCGCTAACGCGGAGAGGATCCGTCGCGTGCCGGCCGTGTTGTGTCTGAAGGGAGGGCCGTCGCGCAGCACCAGCAAACTACGGATAGCGCTATCAAGATCCGAGATTCCCGCGGTCGCCAAGAGCTCACGCACCACCCTTTCGTCTGCCCGCCCGTCCAGAAAGTCGGCGAGGGGGTGAGATGGAATCTCCTCCTCTCCCGGAGGCGGCTCTCTCAGCAGGTGGTCGTAGGCCCGTCGGACCCCCTGGATGTGCTTCTGATGATCCTGCCGCAAGGCCAGTGCCGGATCAGACGACCGAACCGGGGAGTAGCCGAGACGTCGAGCCAGCTTGATGAGACTCTCCTGATCCGTCGGCAAGGTGTGCGTCTGTAAGTAATGGAGGATCTGAAGGCGGTGCTCCACCGTACGCAGGAAGGTATAGGCCGATGCCAATGTCGCGTGTTCATCGGCGGTGACATGCCCGCGGTCAGCCAGCCGTCGTAGCGCGCGGAGTGTATTCGGCTCGCGAATCCACGGATCGCTTGCCCCGTACAGGAGCTGGAAGGTCTGCGCAATGAATTCTACCTCGCGGATCCCTCCATAGCCCAGCTTCACGTGACGGAAGGTCTCCTGATCGCGCTCGACCTTGGCATTGATCCGATCCTTCATGGAACGGATCTCTCCGATGGCGCTGTAGTCCAGCGACCGGCGATAGACAAACGGCGCAATCAGCTTCAGGAATGCGTCCCCCAGTGTCGGATCACCGGCCACCGGCCTTGCCTTGATCAGGGCCATGCGTTCCCACGTCTGTCCCCATGATTCGTAATAGAGCTCATATCCCCTGAGCGAATAGGCCAGCGGACCCGCCTTTCCCTCCGGTCGAAGCCGCATATCAACCCTGAACACGCGCCCCTCCGATGTCAATTCGCCGATCGCTTTGATCACGCTCTCTCCCAGGCTGGTAAAGAACTCGTGATTACTCACTCTGCCGATCAGGGCGCCAGACGGGCCGGCCAGCCCTGTCGTCTCCCCTTCCCCTTCGTAGACGAACAGCAGATCGATGTCCGAACTGAAATTCAGTTCCCCGCCACCGAGCTTACCCATTCCGATAATGGTAAATCCGCACGCCTTGTCGCCTGAAGGTCCGACGTACCGTGGCTCGCCGTGCCGACGCACCAGTTCATCGCGGCAGATCTCATACGCCCGTTGCAGTGTGACATCGGCCATCAGGGAGAGTTGCTGCGTCACGCCTGTCAGATCCAAGTTGCTCAGCAGATCCTGAAGCCCGATCCGTAAGGTCTCCCGCATTTTGAATCGACGCAGCGCCGTCCATACCCGTTGCTGACTTCTTGCTCGAGAGAGCAACCCGTCCAACTCTTCGACCAGCTCCTCTTTGGACCTCACCCGCCGGAGTACACCTGGCTCCAGCAGCCAGTGCAGGTCCTGAGGGTAGCGGATCAGGACGTCGGAGAGATACTGCGAACTTCCAAACAGCGTCAGTAACAGATCAAGCGATTTCGGACTGTCTCGGAAAAGCAGGAAAAGAAATCCCCTGTCGATCACCGCATCAGCGTAACGCTCCAGGTTATTGAGCGCCATGTCCGGGTCGGCAAGATTGACCAGACGATCCAAAAGTAGCGGCAAAATTGATTGGAGCGAGGTCAGGTGTGAGGGCGAAGACCCGGCCAGACGTTGTAGATTGTGTCTGGCTTGTTCAGGATCTCGACAACCGGCAGCAGCCATCGCCTCTACGTCCGGTGGGAACGGTATATTCATGAGACGGCCCTCACAGCCTGACTACCTGAAAAACGACGAGCGGAAACGGCAGCACCGTCTCCGCTCGCATACGACCCAAGACTGGAAGGCATATCAGATCACGCCTCCCTTTTGCGATATTATAGACTACCTCACCACGTACCCGCGCCCGGTCATGCAGGCGGCGTAGGCCCGGTCGTACCCATCCTTATTCCGCGCATAGGCACTGCTCCCGCCGCCAAGGGCGCCGCCAATCCCGCCGGTTGCCGCGCCGATAGCCGCGCCCGTTCCGGCACTGCCGGTTGCTGCGCCGATGGCGGCGCCTGCCGCTGTGCCCACAACCGCGCCGACCACCGCACCAACCCCTGCGCCCTTGACCGTCTCCATACCCGACGGATCAAACCCGCTTTGCTGCTTCGCCCATTCTTGACACGCGCCCTGATCGCGACTGAGCTGCTCTGCGGTCTGTCCTTGCTGCGGATAAGCGAAGTAGCCGGGCTGCTCTGTTGTCGCACAGCTCGTGACCGCAACACCCAATGCGATGAGAACTACCCAGGTACCCACACGCTTCATTACGTCCCTCCTCATGTCTCCGTTTCACGACCGATACCGGCTAGGTTACCCACAAGTGAATAGTATCATGACGAGTCCAGGTCCCACAAGTTAGGTCAGAAGTTCAGGGAGAAAAACCACAGACATGTTCCTTGGATCAGGGAAAAGTAAAACGGTCCTGGATGAACTATCCAGGACCGTTTTCACAACTACAGAGAGATTAGATGTCGAAGTAGAGAGCGAACTCCCACGGGTGGGGGCGGAGACGGATAGGATCAACCTCGTTCTTCCGCTTGTAGTCGATCCAGGTATCGATAAGGTCCGGCGTAAAGACATCGCCCTTCAGAAGGAACTCGTGATCGGCTTCCAGGGCGTCCAGCACCTCACCCAGACTGCCAGGCAACTGCTTGATCCCCATCGCCTCTTCCGGTTCGAGCTCATACAGATCTTTGTCGATCGGCTGACCCGGGTCGATCTTATTCTGAATGCCGTCAATCCCCGCCATCAGCAGCGCGCTGAAGGCCAGGTAGGCGTTGCAACTGGGGTCTGGCGTTCGGAACTCAATCCGCTTGGCCTTCTCGCTCTTTGAGTAGAGGGGGATCCTCGCGGCGGCAGATCGGTTACGTTGGCTGTACACGAGATTGATCGGCGCCTCATAGCCGGGCACAAGCCGTCGGTACGAATTCGTGGTGGGTGCGATGAAGGCGCAGAGCGCGGGCGCGTGCTTCAGTAACCCGCCGATATAGTAGCGGGCCGTCGCGGACAGATCCCCGTACCCCCCCAGCTCCCAGAAGGTATTCTTACCGCCCTTCCAGAGACTCTGGTGAACGTGCATACCTGAGCCGTTGTCCTGGAAGATCGGCTTCGGCATAAAGGTGACCGTCTTGCCGTGCTTGCGAGCGGTGTTCTTCACGCAGTACTTGTACCACTGCACCTTGTCCGCCATCCTGGTCAGCGTATCGAACCGCATGTCGATCTCGCACTGGCCGGCCGTCGCAACCTCGTGATGGTGAACCTCAATCTCAACGCCCACGGACTCCAGCGCCAGCATCATCTCCGAACGGAGATCCTGGAGCTTATCCATCGGCGGCACAGGGAAGTAGCCTTGCTTATAGCGAGGCTTATAGGCCAGATTCGGCTTTTCATCCTTCCCGGCGTTCCAGAATCCTTCCTCCGAGTCGATGAAGTAGTAGCCGTGCTGGTAGCTCTGATCGAACCGAACGTCGTCGAAGACAAAGAACTCCAGCTCAGGACCGAAATAGGAAGTATCCGCAAGCGCGGTTGACGTCAGATACGCCTCAGCCTTCTGCGCAATATACCGCGGGTCTCGACTGTAGAGCTGCCGTGTCACCGGATCCATGACATTGCAGATCAAGACCAGCGTAGGAACGGCCGCGAAGGGGTCCATCATCGCCGTCGCAGGATCAGGAATCAGGAGCATGTCCGATTCGTGAATCTGCTGGAAACCTCGAATGGAAGAGCCGTCAAATCCGATTCCATCCGCAAACAACCCTTCCGTCAATTCTCGTCTGGACATGGAAAAATGCTGCCACAGACCAGGCAGATCGATGAACCTGAAGTCCACGATCTTCGCGCCTTGCTCGTTCGCCAGCTTGATGACATCCTTCGGTGTCATAGGACTGCCTTTCCTCCTTCTCGGGTCGAACAATTCGCCGTTGAACAGTTCATGGGGCGCTGGGATTGCCTTCACCGCCCCCCCTCAGATCGCCGCTTCACCTCGCTCGCCGGTCCGGATCCTCACAACCTCATCGATCGATACGATAAAGATCTTCCCATCTCCGATGCGACCCGTCTTCGCCGAGGACAGGATCGTCTCGACAACCTTATCGCACTTATCGTCAGGAACGACGACCTCAATCTTGACCTTGGGTAGAAAATCTATGGTGTACTCGCTACCCCGGTACAGTTCGGTGTGGCCCTTCTGCCGGCCAAAACCCTTAACCTCGCTCACGGTGAGACCCTGGATTCCCACCTCCGCCAGAGCGCTCTTTACCTCATCAAGCTTGAAGGGCTTGATGATTGCCTCGATCTTCTTCATCCGCCATCCTCCGTCTCTGAAGGCGTTTGCCTCCCGGCCTGGGGTCTCATACCCCGCTCCCGACGCCACTGTCGGCCTTTGCACCTGTCGCTTGACAGAGCAAGTCATATGCCAAAACTCCAGGCATACCAAATTCTGCTCTATCGCTCTGTCGACCCATAAAACCCGCTTTCTCGGGACCTTCCTGGTTACTGCCTCGCTTACTGAGCCTTCGGTTCTGCCGTAGCTTTAGGCACCCCTCTACGACCCTGGCCTTTTATTAGGCAGCTACAGCCGTGCCTCCCGAAGATATTTGGCTGCGTCCTCCGGCAGGACGGGATTGATGTAAAAACCGGTTCCCCACTCGAAGCCTGCCACTCTGACGAGGGTCGGCATAATCTCAATATGCCAGTGGTAATGACCGACCTCAGTATCCTGGAGCGGCAGACTGTGAATCAGGTAATTGTAGGGGGGGTTGATGAGAACCTGATTCATTCTACCAAGGACCTCCTTCAAGATCCTGGCGCAGCTTACCATGTCGTGCTTCTGCGCGTCCTGGAAGAACGGTTCATGACTCTTGGGAAGGATCCAGGTTTCGAACGGAAAGCGCGACGCAAAGGGCGTGATCGCGACAAACTCATCATTCTGCGTGATAACCCTCAACTCTTGCTGCAGTTCCTGGCGGATCATATCGCAGAAGATGCACCGATCCTTGTAATCAAAGTAGGCCTTGGCGCCATCCACCTCTTCTCTCGCCCGCTTCGGAACGATAGGGGTCGCAATAAGCTGAGAATGAGGGTGTTCCAAGGAGGCGCCCGCTTGCTCACCGTGGTTCTTGAAGATCAAAATATACTGGAACCGGTCGTCTTTTTTCAGATCACGTATCCGATCACGGTAGGCCCACAGCACATCCTCTACCCGTTCCTCCGGCATGGCGGAGAGGGTATCGTTGTGGTTAGGAGACTCGATGATGACCTCGTGAGCCCCTAATCCGTGCATCTTGTCGTAGATTCCTTCGCCCGTCCGATCCAGTTCTCCCTCGATCTGGAGCGCGGGAAACTTGTTCGGTACAACACGAAGGCTCCATCCCTTACGATCTGACAGGCTTCCGTTGTTTTGATAGGCCATAATCTCAGGAGGCGTTTTGTCCTCATTGCCTGGGCAGAACGGGCAAAATCCTACTTGCCTCGGCGGCGGCGCAGCGGGAAAGTCCAGAGGGCGCTTCCCCCGCTCTGTCGAAATAATAACCCATCGCGAAGTGATCGGATCTTTACGGAGTTGCGGCATCGGGTTGTTTTCCTCCTTTATCCCGAGAGCCCTTACTTGAAAACCCCATAACAGTAAATCACGAACCTGGGAATGTCAATGGGTAGGCCCTGCACACGGAGGGGTGCGCCTGCGGGTTCCGAGAGCAATCAGACCTTCACCAGCGGATGATCGCGACACGCGCTCGCAATGCGTTGCTCGTATGATTCTTTTCATCCACCACGAATACCTCGACAATTCTGATCCCCTCGCTCTCCCACTTGAGACTTGTTTCGACCTGTCCGATGGCCAGACCATGTTTCTCAGCTCTCAGGTTCAGGACCTTCGGCGCGAAGGCCGGACTGTACACCCATTCCCGAAACTCCGAGGGAAAGATGCGGGCCTCGATAAGGTCGGCATCGGTGTCCTCAAAGTCAAAAGTCACTTTTACCGATTCCCCAACTCTCGCCTTGGCCGGTTCCACTCGGAGATTCGAGATGGTCGGCACACCGGGTCCGGCCGGAGTGGATTCAATCCGCCACGCGGCGCAGGCCGAAAGCGCGATGGCCGCAACGCCCACCAGCACCCTCGGTATCCTCGCGCCCCACGGTTGGTCATGGTTCTTCAGCATCATCCAATTCTCGCTCTATGCCCTCAAGACTCACCCGATAGGTTCCGCGTACCTCTTCCACACTGGCTCGATACGATCCGGCCCCAAGGCGTAGCCTGTAACTACCCCGCTCCCTTGGTGGACTTTGCCATGTTCGCCGTAATACGTCAAATCTTTCCTCGTAGGTCTGCAGGGCGGCGCAGGCCTCGGATACGGAGATCTGGCGGAACCGGACAACCTGCTCCGGCCTGGCCTGGCCTAATCGACAGATATCTTCTTGTATGACAACCGCAATCTTTGTGTAGCCGCCGGTCGCCTGACGGTCGGCCAATAAGATCATTGGCTGACCGTCAGCCGCCACCTGTACCGCCCCCAGCGGGGTCGAATCAGAGATGATATCCGCGCTTGATCGATGGGCGATCGACGGTCCATGGAGTCTGACACCTACCCGATCCATCTGTGGAGTGACACGGTACGACTCACTCAAGAATGTATGAATCCCTTCAGAGGTAAACTGATCCTCCTGCAACCCAAGGACCACGCGAACCGTCAGAACCTCACCTATCGGCTTCAAGTACCCCGATGGCAGTCGACGCCCGATAAGTGCCGTGGGCTGTCGATCGACCGGGCCGATCGGTAGACGATCGTCCTCGCGCAAGGCCCGCCCACGAACACCGCCGAATGCGGCAGGGAGGCAGGTGGAGCGGCTTCCAAGCATGACGGGCACATCGATCCCCCCGGCAACAGCCAGATAGGCGCGCAGCCCTCGCCGGGCGCGCTGGAGCTCAAGGGTCTGACCGCTCCGGATCTCGATGGCCGTTCGGCACTCAACCGGCCTTCCGTCCACCAGCGGCTGCATGTCGGCCCCAACGATCGCCACAACCACGTCGATGAGCGCGCGGAGCGTCGGCCCCTCCGCCGTCGCCTCTAAGCCGGCGAATCCTTCCTCATTATCAAGCAGAAGGTTGGCGGCCCGCAACGCGGTCCGATCCATCGCGCCGGAAGTCGGCACACCAAATTTCCGATATCCGATTCGCCCAAGGTCCTGGACAGTAGTCAGGAACCCAGGCTTGACCACCTCAAAGGCGTCCACGCTGCGCTCCTGTCAGTCGCGCGGCGCGATTGGCACAAATCGAACCTTGTCGCCAGGAAGGATCGCGGTCGGCGTCTCAGAAGAAGGATCGAAGAGACGAAGGGACGTGCGGCCTATGATCCGCCAGCCCCCCGGACTCTCAATAGGATAGATGCCGGTCTGCCTCCCACCGATCCCTACGGAGCCGGCCGGCACCTTCAGGCGGGGCGTCGAAAGCCGTGGGACGGTAAGTCGCTCGGAGAGATCCCCAAGGTAGGGAAAGCCAGCCATAAAACCGAGCATGTAGACATGATAGAGCGGCTCCGAATGAAGACGAATCACTTCATCCGGTGAAAGGCCGCTGTGGCGGGCGACACACTCGAGGTCTGGACCATATTCGCCACCATAAACAGTCGGAACCACTACCTCCTTAACTGTCCGGTCACCTTGGTCACCTAATGAACCGTATAGCACGCTGACCTGCTGCCGTAAGACATCACGGCCGATGGTGAGCGGATCGTAGTAGATCGCCAGCGATCGATAGGTGGGTACAGCTTCCAGCACCCCTTCCACCCGTGCCTGTTCTAACGCCTGGCCCAACGCCCGGACTTGACGGTTCAACGCAACATCAATTGCGTCGCCCAACTCCGCCACCAGGCAGCTCTCTCCGCCGTCACAAAACCTGACCGACAAGGAACTCCTCCAATGGCACGACCTCGACGCCCGCCAGCGCCAGTCGCTCGCGAAGCCGCTTTGCAATAGCCGGCGCGCCAGGGGTATCCCCATGCAGGCAGACAGTATCCACCGTGATGGGAATCATCCGACCCGTGATAGCCCGTACTTTCCCTTCAAGCATCGACAGGACCCGATCAGCCACGATGTCAGGATCGGTCAGGAGCGCGCCAGGCACCGATCGGGGCACCAGACTTCCGTCTTCATTGTACGCGCGATCGCCGAATCCTTCCTGCGCCTGCGCAACCCAGACCTTCGCGAGGTCGGTTTCCTGGCGC
>DATMXF010000056.1:0-2105 GCA_035561835.1 Patescibacteria group bacterium | reverse complement strand
AGCAGGTCTTAAGCGTCTCCCAATCCCGCTCGTCGGTTGCCACGAACATCCTGATGACGAGGTCTTCGACCTGCTGGCGTAAGGCGAGAATTTCCGATGTGCTGGGCATTGTTGCGACTCCTTCCCTGTTTCCGAGAGTTTGGATCCGGCAGAAACTGTCCGGGTCATGAGCATGGGTTCTCTCTGACCGGGTTTTGCTATGCCCATGGGCACACACTACGCACCCGCCCTACCGGGCCAGTATAAGCGGAAACTGTGGTCTGACCCTGAGGTATCCCCACATCTTTTCTTGATTTCCCAGTCACTTATCAAATAGTCTCGGCAAAAACAGCGTGCATGACGAGGTTTTTTATCCCTTGTGGCGACCAACCGCGAGGGACCTCATCATGCACGCGACTCAAGTATTGCAGAAGATTCTCCGTCCTGTCATCGCGCGCCTCGATGCGCGCAACGCCCGCAATCTTCTCTTCGCCGTGGAAGCCCTGCTGATCGGGCGGCGTCTCACCTTGATGGAACTGGCCCGGCATTTTCCGGGTGCCGAGCGGGTGCGACCACCGCTCAAGCGATTGGACCGGCTGCTCGGTAATCGCGATGTCCAGGCGGTGCGCACGCGACTCTATCAGGCAACCGTGGCCTGGCTCCTGCGCTCGACGCAACCGGTACTGATCGTTGATTGGAGCGAACTCAAGAACGACGGGCGCTTCCACCTGTTGCGGGCGGCCGTCGCGGCCCGCGGTCGCGCGTTGACGGTCTATGAAGAGGTACACCCGGAGGACCGCAAGAACAGCCCTGAGGTGGAGACGGCATTCCTCACGCGACTCAACGCCTTGTTGCCCGACGAGGTTCGCCCGATTGTGGTTACCGACGCCGGCTTCCGGGTGCCGTGGTTCCGGGCGGTCGAGGCGCTCGGCTGGCACTGGGTGGGTCGTGTGCGCGGCACGACGCGCGTCTGTTTTACTGGCAAATACAAGTGGTTCGGCAGTCGGCGCCTACATCGCACGGCCACACCCCGGGCGCGCTCGCTGGGTGAAGTACTGCTGACCGAGAGCAACCCGATGGGCTGTCGGCTGGTGCTGATGCGCCGTCCCCGGCGCGGGCGGCATCAGCACACGCGCCATGGGCAGCGGGCCCGCAACCGCCATTCTGAGAAGATGGCCGCGCGCACCAAAGAACCATGGCTTCTGGCCGCCTCGACGTCGCTCGATCACCGCTCGGCCACCCGCATCACCCGTCTCTACGCCAAACGCATGCAGATCGAGCAGTCGTTCCGCGATCTCAAGTCGCATCGCTATGGCTGCGCCTTCGAAGACACCCTGACGCGCGATGCCCAACGGCTGGAGATGTTGCTGCTCATTCATGCGCTGGCCAGCCTCGCGGCCTGGTTGGAGGGGTTGACGGTCGTCACGACAATACCGGCCACCGTGACGACAACCTCCAGGGATATGTTTCATTCGATCACCTGGATCGGTTATGAACGACTGCGACGACAACACGCGCGTCTGTCGTTACCGCTACCGAAAGCTATCGAGCAATTGCGTCAGGTGCTTGCGGAGGCGGCATGAACCGCGGGAAGATGTGGGGATACCTCAGGATCAGAGCACAGTTATCACTAATATTAGAAGAAACTGCGCTCTGATCCCGGTTTTCGTGACCCTATATCGGTTCATATCGTTGTTTGGTATCGCTGCGCTCAACCCGCCCTACGCGGGCTGAGCGTGAACCTCGAGCAATTCGGCCAAAACAGCATCGACGTACATCTTCAATTGGCGAACTTCTTGATTCGAACTTACGCCGTGAGCGCTGATTGACCCACGCGTATAGGCTGTCCGCGTGATTGCTGCCCCCAACTCGTCTACTAGGGATATGGCGAGTTCTGGTGCCCGCATCGCCTCGCGTGAAAGCCGTCTCTTGCGGAGTATATACAGAGCCTTCTGTCGCTGCGTTGGCCGAGTAACGCGTGCTTCGAACTTAAAGTTCGCCTCCGCCATTACATCACCGTCTGGGGCTAAATAATCCAATGTCTCCCGAAGCACTTCCCGCAACTCGTGCGCCGTGCCGCGATACGAACGACGGGGAGGACCACCGAGATCAATGAGGCACTGCTC
>DATMXF010000055.1:0-4864 GCA_035561835.1 Patescibacteria group bacterium | reverse complement strand
CCTCGCCTCGCTGTATGCGGCGGAGGAGGGAGTCGCTCGGCGCCTGCAGGCCCTGGCTGAAGGCGCCGAGCGACTCCTTCCTCCGCCGCATACAGCGAGGCGAGGTAGGCCGCCACCCCTTGCGGTCCCGGCTCACCTGTCTGCGTGCGGTCACGCACAGGCAGGCAGATAACCCGCTCCTCGTGTCGAAGCCGTTCAACCGCCTGTGCCACCAGATCCTCGTCTACCTCCAGAATACCGGCGCTCGCCTTCGTGAGGCCGTCAAGGGGGTAGTAGACGTGGCCCTCCCCGGCCAGCTCGTTCAGGACATGGATGACGCCGGCCTCCACCCGGAGTGGCGAATGCGGCTCGATCCCAATCGCCTGGGCGATCCGGTCCGCGGTCTTGAATCCGATCCCGTAAATATCCTTGGCCAGCCGGTAGGGGTTTTCCTGGACAACAGCGATGGAGGATTTTCCGTAGGTCTTGAAGATCTTGGCGGCATAGGCGGAGGAGACGCCATGGCCCTGCAGGAAGATCATCACCTCCCGGATCTCTTTCTGTTCCTCCCAGGCGGTCCGAATTCGCTGAAGTCGAACCTCGCCGATCCCCTCCACGGTGAGCAGGCGGGAGGGCTCCTCCTCGATAATGCGCAGGGTGTCGATGCCGAAGACCTCCACCAGTCTTTTGGCGAAGATCGGACCGATCCCTTTGATGAGGCCGGAGCCCAGATACTTCTCGATGCCGGTGAGCGTGGCGGGGGTGATGGTTTCGAAGGCTTCGACCTTGAACTGTTCGCCGTATCTGTTGTGCTGGACCCACTCGCCGGTCAGCTTGAGGGTCTCGCCAGGCGTGACGGTCGGCAGGTTGCCCACAATGGTGGCCAGGTCCCGGCGTCCGGATACCTGGAGCCTGGCCACCACATAGTGGTTCTCTTCGTTGACGTACGTGATTCGCTCCAGCGTTCCCTGGAGCGTGTCGTATGATCGCGCAGGCATCTTGGCGCCACTCCGACGTGAGCGTTTAGCCTGTCGCCTCCTCGTACCAGGCCATCTGAATCGCCTCCAACTTGGCCTCCGAAGCGCCGTTGGGGTCGTCGTCGAACTCCGCAAGCTCAGTGATCCACTTGTGCAGCGTGGTGAACGGCACCTCCAGAGGATCCTGCTCAGGATGCGACTGAATCAGGGCCTGCGCGATCTCGTACGTGTCGTCCCAGAAGAGGCTCATTTTCCTCAGCCAATCTCTATAAGGTCACCTTGGGTGCATTGGCGTACCGCGCCGTCACAGCCGACCAATCGATGCCCTTGAAGAAGGCTTCGATGTAATCAGCTCGCTTGAGCCCGTAGTCGATCATAAAGGCATGTTCAAATACGTCCATAATCAGCAACGGGACGCCTCCGGACAGGTGCCCGGTGTCATGTTCACCGATCCAGGCATTGCACATTCGATTGGCGACCGGGTCCAGGTATAAGACCACCCATCCGATCCCCCTGATGGCGCCTGAGGCTTTAAAGTCCTTCTGCCAATTGTCGTATGAACCCCAGTCGGCTGCAAGCTTTTGAGCTAACCCTGAGGCCGGGTCCAGCCCTTTCCCGCCTTTCACCATATTCCCAAAATAGTACTCATGCAAGCGCATTCCATTGAATTCCCAGCCGAATCGCCGCTTCAGCTCTGCGTATTCTGCAACGGCTATCTTGCCCTCTTTGAGCATTTGACCCAGAGCGTCGGCCAGCTTATTCGTATTGGCGACATACCCCTGGTAGAGCGTAAAATGATTTTTCATGAGCGGATCGCTCAATCCCTCGATTCCCAGCAACTGCTCGTAATTTCTTGCCTCGTAAGCCATTGGTTGCTCCTCCTCTGACGAACCGATAAGGGTTGACCCGAAATCCAGTGCTTTTGTAAATTCCCGCTTCAAGCATGTGGGGACAAGCTTTGCGGGAACGACGTCCATTGTTGCGCCGGACGACGCTATGCATAGGAGGGAGCATAGACACGCAGGGTGGGATTGTCAAGATTCAAGGATGGGTCAGCCCCGCGTAGTAGACGAGCGGGCGATGGAGGGTGAAGGCGAAGTGTCGCCTGCGGAGCCGTCTCCATATTGACGGATGCAGGCCAGAAAGCGCTGGCCGAGATCCTGGAGCTTGCGCAGGCCGACTTCCGCACCGTTGCCTTCGGGTACTGTCGCAGTACGCCGTAGGCGTCCAGCCGGTCGTGGCGCATCCTCGCGATCCTGGCGGTTTCAGCCCCACGCAGGACATCCGCTACGTAGTCGGCGCCGAACCGCTCCCCCATCTCTGTAACGCAGGCGAGGATCTGCCGCGCCAGCACCGCCCCTATGGCCTCTTCCTGCAATGGGAGGAACGCGTTGTAGCCCCACACGCGCTTCACGGTTTGCCTGATGTTCTCCATCCGTACCCACTCCTTACCTTCGACCGGGAACCCGCAACCCGGCAATCACCTGAGGCGTTCGGGATTCTCTCCGGGCGGCAACAGCGCGCAAGACGAATCTTCCGGACCGCTCAATAATGGGGACTTCGTGGTACTAACTGTGTTGACTGCGTGCAGGCGGGTATTTTCACCTCGACGGAGTGTTCCTGACGGTCGTCAACAAGGGGAATCGCCTGGTCTTGTCGCTCGACGCCATCCACGGTCACACGCGTCTCGCCATTCCCGCCGGGCGTCTGCAGGACGGCGATGTGGTAGACCGTCTCCCGATACCGGTAGTGTACGGTGAACCCCTTCCAATCCGCAGGGATGCACGGAGCTACACGCAGTGTCTGCACTTCCAGCCTCAGCCCGAGGAGGGATTCCACGATCAGCCGGTACATCCAGCCGGCCGAGCCCGTGTACCACGTCCAGCCGCCGCGGCCGGTGTGCGGCGGGAGCGCATAGACGTCGGCCGCGACCACATACGGTTCCACCCTGTAGGTCGCAATCCCCTCCGGAGACCTCGCATGGTTCACGGGGTTGATCATGGCCAACAGTTCCCACGCGCGCCGGCTGTCGCCCAATGCAGCGAACGCCATCACCGCCCAGATCGCCCCATGCGTGTACTGTCCACCATTCTCTCTCACGCCTGGGACGTACCCTTTTATATAGCCAGGATTCAACGTCGACGTGTCAAATGGCGGATCCAAGAGTTGAATCAGTGCATGGTCCCGGCGAACGAGGCGCTTATCCACCGCGTCCATCGCCATGCGCGAGCGCTCGACATCGCCCGCCCCGGAGAGCACAGACCAGCTTTGCGCAACCGAATCAATCTGGCATTCGGGGTTACTCGCCGACCCAAGCGGCGACCCGTCATCGAAGTAGGCGCGGCGGTACCACTCGCCGTCCCAGCCATGCTGCTCGATATTCTGGCGCAGTTGAGCCGCCTCCCTTTGGCAACGTTCGACGAAGGAGACGTCACCATGCCTGCGGGCCACCTCAATGAACCGCATAAGCACGTCATACAGGAAAAACCCCAGCCAGACACTCTCGCCTTTGCCGTGTGTGCCCACCATGTTCATACCGTCGTTCCAGTCACCAGAGCCGATGAGCGGCAGGCCGTGCTCACCAAATCTGAGGCCCCTCAGAATGGCTCGCACACAGTGTTCGTATAAACTGGCCGCTTCTTCGGACCGGCTGGGCAGATCGTAATACGAGTCCTCCTCTGCGTTTACCGGGCGGTCTTCGACGAAGTGGATGGGTTCATCCAACACCCCGGTGTCCCCGGTATTCAGAACGTAGCGGCACGTCGCCAACGGCAGCCAGAGGTAATCATCCGAACAGTGTGTACGCACGCCCCGGCCCGAGGGGGGATGCCACCAATGCTGGACATCTCCCTCCCGGAACTGACGGGCCGCGCAGCGGAGTAGGTGCTCGCGCAGGAGATGTGGCTCGGCGTGGATGAGCGCCATCCCGTCCTGCAACTGGTCGCGGAAACCGAAGGCGCCCCCCGGCTGGTAGTATCCGGTCCGCGCCCACAAACGGCACGCGAGCGTCTGGTATACGAGCCAGCCGTTGGTCAGCACGTTGAGCGACTGGTCCGGAGTGTCCACCTGCACGGCGCCGAGCGTGTGGTTCCAGTACTGCCATACCGCATCGAGCGTGTCCCGCGCCGCAGCAGATCCCCGGAAGCGACGCGCCAGGTTGCTGGCGTCATCGGCATCTCGCCCCACGCCGAGCCTGAAGATGAACTCACGCTCTTGCCCGTCGGCCAGCTCGAATGAAACCTGGATCGCGGCGCAGGGATCCAGAGCGGCCCCCACCTTGCCGGAAAGCCGCGACCGAGTCATCGCAGCCGGACTCCGAAGCGTGCCGTTCCGCCCAAGGAACTCAGTCCGGTCGCCGCTTACGGTCCGAGTCGCACCGTCCGCGTCGAAGAAGGCAACCCGGTCGGCGAACTCCGTGTTGTATGGGTTCCGCGCGAAGAGCGCTCCGCTGTTGGGGTCGACTTGGGTGACCACGTGCATGGTCGATTTCGGTCGCAGAGCTCCCAGCACCCATTCCACGTATCCCGTGGCGGAGAGCCGGCGGGGTCGGCCGCACTCGTTTCGCACTTTCAACACCGTAAACTTGACCGGCGCGTCCAGGGCCACGTACACCCACATCTCTGATCTGATGCCGCGCTCCGTGTGCTCGAAGACGCTATAGCCGAAGCCGTGCCGGCTGGCGTACGGGGTTGTTCCCTGGCTGGGCAGCGGCGTGGGGGACCAGAAGTGGCCCCTCTCTTCGTCACGGATGTAAAAGGCTTCTCCGCTCGAATCACTCACGGGGTCGTTGTCCCAGGGAGTGAGGCGGAACTCGTGGGCATTCTCGCTCCAGGTGTAGGCGAAGCCGCTCTCTGAGATGACGGTTCCGAAGTGCGGGTTCGCCAGCACATTCACCCACGGTGCCGGCA
>DATMXF010000054.1:0-23400 GCA_035561835.1 Patescibacteria group bacterium | reverse complement strand
GGGTAGAATGACCGGCATAAGAAAGGGATCACGTTGCAAGAGCCGCCCTTTCGAGGAGGAGTGATGTACTACCCGGTATTTCGACCACGACGCCTGCGTCAGAATGAGACCCTTCGCCGATTGGTACGAGAAACTCACCTGCATCGTGAAGATCTGATCCAGCCGCTTTTTGTCGTCCACGGACGTAGCGTACGTCAGGAGATCGCCTCGATGCCTGGCTGTTTCCATCTTTCGGTGGATGAGCTGGCCAAGGAGGCGAAAGAGGCGGCGGCGATGGGTATCCCCGGAATTATCCTGTTCGGCATTCCGGCTGCGAAAGATGCCGTAGGTTCCGAGGCGTACGCTGAGGATGGGATCGTCCAGCAGGCAGTGCGGGCGATCAAGGATACCGTATCGGACCTGTTGGTGATGACGGACGTCTGCCTCTGCGAGTACACCAGCCACGGTCACTGCGGTGTCGTGGAGCGTGGTCAGGTCAAGAACGATCCCACGCTGGAGCTGTTGGCCAGAACAGCGCTCTCCCACGCCGAGTCCGGCGCCGATATCGTCGCGCCTTCAGATATGATGGATGGCCGGGTGTCGGCCATCCGTGAGACGCTGGATGAGGAGGGCTTTGAGGATACGCCGATTATGGCCTATTCGGCCAAGTATGCCAGCGCCTTCTATGGCCCGTTCCGCGATGCGGCTGCCTCAGCGCCCCAATTCGGCGATCGCCGTACCTACCAGATGGATCCGGCCAACAGCGATGAGGCGTTGCGGGAAGTGGGGCTTGACCTGGAGGAGGGGGCGGACATTGTGATGGTGAAGCCGGCCCTTCCGTACCTGGATATCCTTTGGCGGGTGAAGCAGGAGTTTGGGGGGCCGGTTGCGGCCTACCATGTGAGCGGCGAGTACGCCATGTTGAAGGCGGCCGGACGGCTCGGGTGGATTGATGAAGAGCGGGTCTTAATGGAGACACTGACATCGATCAAGCGGGCCGGCGCCGACCTGATCCTGACCTATGCCGCGAAGGAGGCCGCGCGCCTCTTGGAGAATAGAGCGTGATCAACTCGCCCATACGTCGCGCACAGACAGGTCTCCGCTCGAAGGCGCTCTTTGAAGAGGCTACGCGCCTGCTGCCGGGAGGTGTGAACAGCCCCGTGCGGGCGTTTAAGGCGGTGGGCGGGCAGCCGGTAGTGATTGAGCACGCCCGCGGCTGTCGCCTCTACGACGTCGATGGTCAAAGCTACATCGACTATGTCGGCTCCTGGGGGCCGATGATCGTTGGTCATGCCCATCCTGCGGTTATAAAGGCGATCCAGGAGGCGGCGGCTCAAGGCGTCAGCTACGGCGCGCCGACCCCATGGGAGACGATACTCGCGAGAATGGTGGTCGAGGCGATCCCCTCGATCGAGCTGGTCCGGTTTGTGAATTCCGGGACCGAGGCGACCATGAGCGCCATTCGGTTGGCCCGTGGCGTTACGAAGCGCGATCGCATCGTGAAGTTCGAAGGGTGCTACCACGGGCATGCCGACAGCTTGTTAGTGAAGGCCGGTTCGGGCGCCATGACCTTTGGCGTACCGGACAGTCTCGGCGTTCCGTCTGACCTCGCCCGCCTGACGATGACACTTCCGTACAATCACGTTGACGCGGTCCGGTCGGCTTTCGAGGCGAAGGGCCACGAGATTGCCTGCGTCATCGTAGAGCCGGTGGTCGGCAACATGGGGGTGGTCCCGCCGAGGCCGGGATTTCTCGCGGCGTTGCGAGAGATCACCGCCGCTCACGGCTCGCTGCTGATCTTCGACGAGGTGATGACCGGATTCCGGTTGGCCAAAGGCGGCGCCCAGGCCCTGTACGGGATTCGACCCGATCTGACCTGTCTCGGCAAGATCATCGGCGGTGGCCTGCCGGTCGGTGCGTACGGCGGTCCGCGCTCGGTCATGGAACAGGTTGCTCCGCTGGGTCCCGTCTATCAGGCCGGGACCCTCTCCGGCAACCCCCTCGCCATGAGGGCCGGTATCGAAACCCTTCGACTTCTCGACGAGCCGGGATTCTATGAGCGGCTTGAGGCGAAGGGCAAGCAACTGGAAGCCGGGCTGCAGGAGTTGGCGGCCAAGGCGGGTGTGCCGCTTCAGTGCCAACGGGTCGGCTCAATGTGTACCGCCTTCTTCGCTGAGCAGCCTGTCATCGATTACCAGACGGCCCGAGCCGCGAATACCGACCGATACGCCGCATTCTTCTGGGCGATGCTGCAGCGTGGGGTCTATCTCCCACCCTCTCAGTTTGAGGCGGCCTTTCTGTCCGATGCGCATACCGCCGATGACATTGAAACGACCCTTCTGGCTGCGAAAGATGCTCTGGCTACGCTTCGCTATCGCTAACATTCAATCATTCACTCGTACGTATGGAGGGCTGTTGAGTTGCTGACTTTGACCTTGTCCCGGCTTCGTTACCAGTGGTTGTTGGTGGTGTTGATGTTGCTCGTCCTGGAAACCTCTTCTGCATTCGGCGCTGAGAGCCAAGGGCCGGCAAGCGCTCAGTCGAACTACGAGACCAAGTGTGTCAGATGCCACGGTGTGAGCGGCAAAGGCGATGGGATGCAGGCAAAGATGGTGTTTTGGATGAAGACGCCCAACTTGACCGATTCGGCCTATATGCAAACACGACCCGATGACGCCCTTGTGCAGGTGATTAAGGCGGGTGGTAAGACAGGTATGCCCGCGTATGGGCTGAAGCTGACCGATCGCGAGATGAAGGAGTTGGTGACCTACATCAGAGGCTTTAGCAAGACGTCAGGGTCGCCGAAGCCCGCGAGCGCAACGCGGTAAACATCTGCTTTTCTCCTTGACAGGGCGGAGGGGGCTGTGCTAGTATGCTAAAAATTTCACGAGGTTGATTGTCAGATTCCGGTAGGCCCTGCAGCGAACAGTCGGCACACCCTTCAGGATGCCCTGTGCGGGGCATTTTTTTTGTCGCCGTGTAGATCACGGGCCCAGCGATCCCCGCACGAGGCCAGGCCGTAAGACCCGCCTCGTCCACGTCGGACGCACACATCGAATGTAGGTGGTGAGATGGCAGCGGATTATGCAATTGTAGGTATTTTTCTGATCGTCGGTCTGCTTTTCGTTGTGGTCAATGTCGACGTCGTCTCCCGGCTGTTACGCCCCACCAACCCTGAGCCGGAAAAGTACACGACGTACGAATGCGGCGAAGATCCGGTCGGTGCCTCCTGGATCCGCGTTCACGTCCGGTACTACCTGTATGCGCTGGTCTATGTCATCTTCGCGGTGGAGACGATCTATCTGCTGCCCTGGGCAGTCGTCTTCCGGAAGCTGGGGATGTTTGCGTTTGTAGAGATGATGCTCTTCATCGCCATTCTGCTGGTGGGTTTCGCCTATGCCTGGCGCAAGGGCGCCCTGGAGTGGGTCTGATGACGCCGGACGAGGTCATCGAAACCATTAAGTCGCAGTTCGGCGATGCCGTAAAGGCCTCAGAGGTCAAGGGTGTCGAGGCTCGAATCGATATCCATCCGGAGAAGAATTACGAGATCCTGATGGCGCTCAAAGGGATAGGGCTCGACTATCTGAACTGCCTGAGTGCTGTGGACAGGATTGCGAGCGGCGAACTTGAGGTGGTGTATAACCTCTCCTCGCTGTCGCTACCGACAAAGGCCCTGGTGAGGGCACGGGTTCCGCGTGAGGATCCGATCATCCGGAGCGTAGCGTCGCTGTGGGGCACGGCAGACTGGCATGAACGGGAGGCATTCGACATGATGGGGATCCGCTTCGATGGTCATCCTGACCTCCGGCGGATCCTGCTTTCTGAGGATTGGGTCGGGTTTCCGTTGCGCAAAGACTATCAAGACGAACGGCTGGTCCCGTATGAGCCGGTGTAATGATCAGTTTCGTTGAGGCAGGCAGATGAATTCGCACGAACACGAGACAGAGAGCGCTGAGCGTACCCAGGAAACGATGGAGGAGATGTATGTCAACATGGGGCCGCAGCACCCCAGTACGCACGGCGTACTCCGCCTCCTGTTGAAGCTGGATGGTGAGGTCGTGACCGAGGTCATCCCGTACATCGGCTACCTGCACCGCTGCCATGAAAAGATCGGTGAGAACCGCATCTATACACAGATCATTCCGTACACCGATCGGCTGGACTATCTGGCATCGATGTATAACAACTGGGGCTTTGTGTTGACGGTGGAGCGGCACCTGGGGATTGCCGTACCGGAACGGGCCGAATATATGCGGGTCATCCTTGGCGAGCTGCAGCGAATCGCCAGCCACCTGATCTGGCTGGGGACCTTCGGACTCGACCTGGGCAACTTTACGATCTTCTTGTACTGCTTCCGGGAGCGTGAAAAGATCCTCGATCTGTTCGAATCGGTCTGCGGTCAACGTCTGAACTATGCGTTTTACCGGATCGGCGGGATGCCATTGGACCTCCCGGATTCCTTCGTGGCCGACTGTAAGGCGTTTCTGGAATGGTTCAAGCCGCGCCTGCCGGAGTACGATGCCGTGATGACCGACAACATCATCTTCCAAAAACGGGTGCAAGGTCTCGGCATACTCGACCCTAAGACGGCCATTAACTATGCCATCAGCGGGCCGGTGCTCCGCGGCTCCGGGATCAAGTGGGACCTGCGCCGAAACGATCCATACTCTATCTACGATCGTTTTGAGTTTGACATCCCGGTGGGGACCTCCGGCGACGTCTGGGACCGCTATATGGTCAGACGGATCGAGATGGAAGAGAGCGTGAAGATCATTGAGCAGGCCCTCCAGGGACTGCCGTCCGGCGAGATCATCGCGAAGATGCCGAAGAAGCTGAAGCCGCCGGTCGGAGACATCTACAGCAGGGTGGAGACGCCAAGGGGTGAGCTGGGGTTCTATATCGTATCCGACGGCTCTGAAAAGCCGTACCGGTATAAGGTTCGCTCTCCGACCTTTGTTAACCTAAGCGTGCTGCCCGTAATCGGCACCGGTTGCTTCGTCGCTGACCTCGTGGCCATCCTGGGGAGTTTCGACATCGTGCTGGGCGAGGTGGATCGCTAGGGATGCAGTTTCGAGTTTCGAGTTTCGAGTCATGAACTCCACAATCCAAAACCTGGAATCTGTGTAAGCATGGAAGGCTTGACGGAGAGCTTCTACAACACTTTTGAGGCCTGGGGGCTACCCCTGTTTGTCCCCCAGTTGATCGTGATGCTGGCGGTGGCCACGGCTGTTCTTATCTTTACCGCTGTCTCCGTCATGTTTATGGTCTGGTGGGAGCGGAAAATCAGCGCCCATATCCAGGTCCGCTTTGGGCCGATGCGGGTCGGCGGCTGGCACGGCTGGGCCCAGAGTATCGCCGATGGACTCAAGCTCCTCCTTAAGGAGGATATCATCCCGGCTGGGGCCGACCGATTAGTATTTGCCCTGGCGCCGATGGTGGTCTTTGCGGCCTCGCTCGCCGCATTTGTGATTATTCCGTTCGGTCCGGGCCTTATCGCGGGCGACCTGAACATCGGCGTCCTCTTCTACATTTCGATCTCCTCTCTGACGGTCGTGGGAATCATTATGGCCGGCTGGAGCTCCAATAATAAGTACTCGGTCCTGGGCGCCATCCGCTCGGCGGCGCAGGCGGTCAGCTACGAGGTCCCTCTTGTGCTCTCGGTGATCGGGGTCATTATGACGGTCGGCTCGATGAGCATGACCCGGATTGTGGAGGCGCAGGAGGGGATGTGGTTTGTGGTTCCGCAACTGCTCGGCTTCCTGATCTATCTGACGGCGGCGATTGCCGAATGCAACCGGACGCCGTTTGACATCCCGGAGGCCGAGTCGGAGCTGGTGGCCGGTTTTCATGTTGAGTACAGCGGGATGCGGTTTGCCATCTTCTTCCTGGCGGAGTACGCCAATATGTTCGTGGTCTCCGCCATCGCCACCACGCTGTTTCTCGGCGGGTGGCACGGGCCGCTGCTGCCGGGGTGGCTTTGGTTCCTGCTGAAGACCTATTTCATTATTTTCGTCATGATGTGGCTACGCTGGACATTAGCCAGGCTGCGGGTCGATCAACTCATGAATCTGGGATGGAAGTTCCTGCTGCCGCTGGCCTTGCTGAATATGGGGATTACCGGATTGATCCTGGTGTTAAAAGATTATTAGCACGGGGGAGTGGCGCTTGTGACTGTGACTCACGTTGTATTCTTCTTGATGGCGGCCTTCACGGTGGGAGCCTCTCTGCTGGTGGTCCTGGCCAAAAACATCGTGCATTGCGCCATCGCATTAGTCTTTGCCTTCTTCGGCGTTGCCGCACTGTTCGTCCTGCTTGATGCCGAATTTTTGGCGGCCGCGCAGGTGCTGCTGTACGTGGGAGGGATCACCATCCTCCTGCTGTTCGCTATCATGTTGACCAGTCGGATCTCGGCCGGCGGGGTCAAGATTATGAACGAGCAGGTGGGGATCTCTGCGGTGGTGGTCCTCGCGATCGTCGGGCTCTTAGCCTATGCCAACCTGAAAGGCTTTCCCGCCCTGGTTCCGCCTCTGACGATGGCGGATAACACCGCCTCGATCGGGAAGCTCCTGCTGACCACCTACGTCCTGCCGTTTGAGGTGGTATCGCTTCTTCTGCTGGCGGCCATGGTGGGCGCAATCATTCTGGCTCGACGCGAACGGGAGAAGGACTGACGGATGGTGCCGCTGTCGTACTATCTGATTCTTAGCGTGATATTGTTTGGCATCGGGATGTTTGGGGCTCTGACCCGTCGCAATGCCGTCGGCATACTGATGGCGTTGGAGCTGATGTTCAATGCGGTCAATCTGAATTTTGTGGCATTTTCCAGATATCTACCCCAGGCGCTCATGCAGGGGCAGATTTTTGCTATCTTTGTCATTACTGTGGCGGCGGCCGAGGCTGCGGTGGGGCTGGCGATCGTCCTCGGGCTGTACCGGAACTTTCAGACTATCAACGTAGACGAAATCAATCTGATGAAATGGTAATCCCGATATGGATATGAAACTGGTTGCGCTTGTCCCGTTGCTGCCGCTGATCGGGGTCCTGATCAATGGGCTGTTCGGTGCCTGGATCAAGGAGCGAGCCCATCTGATCGCCGTCACGGCTGCGGGGCTGTCGTGCCTTGTGGCGTTTGTCGTGTTCTTCCAGACGCTGGGTGGCGCGACGCTCGACTGGGACGTCTATCCATGGCTGAACGTCGGCGACCTCAAGGTACCGATCGGGTTCCTGGTCGACCCGCTTTCCACCGTCATGATGCTGGTGGTCACCTTCGTCGGATTCCTCATCCATGTCTACTCGATCGGCTACATGCATGGCGATCGTGGCTACGCCCGCTTCTTTACATACCTCAATCTCTTCATGTTCTCGATGCTGATGCTGGTGCTGGCCAACAACTACCTGCTGATGTTCCTGGGGTGGGAGGGTGTCGGGCTCTGCTCGTATCTGCTGATCGGCTTCTGGTATGAGAAAAAATCGGCGGCGGACGCCGGCAAGAAGGCGTTTGTCGTGAACCGGATCGGCGACGCCGGATTTATACTCGGACTCTTCTTTATCTGGACCACCTTCGGGTCGTTGAAGTACACGGAGGTATTCGCGGCCGTCAATCCGGAGCTGGGCGTGGGGATCTACACGACCATCACGCTGCTGCTGTTCGTGGGCGCGACAGGCAAGTCGGCCCAGCTCCCGCTGTATGTCTGGCTCCCCGACGCCATGGAGGGGCCCACACCGGTCTCCGCGTTGATCCATGCCGCCACGATGGTGACGGCAGGCGTCTATATGGTGGCCCGGTCGAACGCCCTGTTCAATCTGGCCCCGTTCAGCCTCGAAGTAGTGGCCTGGGTCGGCGCGCTGACGGCCGTCTTCGCGGCGACCATCGCGCTGGTTCAGAACGATATCAAGCGGGTTGTGGCCTACTCCACGATCTCCCAGCTCGGCTACATGTTTCTGGGCGCCGGGGCCGGCGCCTACCCATCCGCCGTATTTCACCTCGGGACGCATGCCTTCTTCAAGGCGCTCCTGTTTCTTGGCTGTGGTTCGGTCATTCACTCATTGCATGGTGAGCAGGACATGAGAAAGATGGGCGGATTGCGGAAGGCGATGCCGATTACTACCTGGACCTTCCTGCTGGCCTCGCTGGCGAACGCCGGGATCTTTCCCCTGGCGGGTTTCTGGTCCAAGGATGAGATTCTATTCAATGCCTTTGTGCGAGGGCTGACGATCCCCTGGCTCTTGGGGCTGATCGGCGCGTTTCTCACGGCCTTCTATATGTTCAGGCTGTTTTTCCAGGTCTTCACGGGGCATTTTCGCGGTGACCACCATACCGCCCATCACCTGCACGAATCGCCGCCGAACATGGCGTATCCGCTGCTGGTGCTCGGCGTTCTTTCGGTGATTGCGGGGCTGGTGCTCGGGTTCCCCCCTGACCACGGACTGTATCATCGCTACGTGGCGCCGATCTTTGAGGTTGCTCATGAATCGGAAGCGGTCGTAGAGCATGCGGTGAGTGCGGCCACAGAGCATGCAGCAGGTGCGTCGGAACTCGTTATGGCCGCGGTCTCGCTGGCGGTTGCGCTGGCCGGGATCGGCCTCGCCTATCTGTTCTACGTCAAACGGCCGGATATACCCGCTGCGCTGGCGGACAAGCTGCGCGGTCTCTACAATCTGTTACTGAACAAGTATTGGGTCGATGAGCTATACGAAGCGATCTTCATCCATTTCGGCAAGCGCTTCTGTGGCTTCCTCTGGGTTGTTGACGCCCGAGTCGTGGATGGCGCGGTCAACGGCAGTAGCTGGCTGACCATGCGGTTGAGTGCGATCTCGTCCTGGCACGATATGAAGATTGTTGATGGCTTGGTCAACGCCATCGCCGATCTGATTCAAGGTGGAAGCTTTACTCTGCGAAGGCTGCAGACAGGAGCAATTCAGAACTACATTCTGGCCATGGCGCTTGGCATCGTCGGCATGGTGGCGTTCTATCTGTTTTTGTAAGCGTTCAGCCAACAGCTATCGGCAGTCAGCAAGATATGGAAGAATGATCGACGTGCATATGAGTCCTCATTGCCGGCATAGCAAGACTCTTTTATCTCTACGCGTTTGCGCTGAAAGCTCACCGCTGACGGCTGAGTACCGATTGCAGTTGTCTGACCCGAGACAGGAGGTTTGCGGTTCATATGAATGCTCTTGAGTTTCCCATCTTATCTCTGATGACGTATCTGCCCCTCGTCGGGATAGTCGTGATCGCGCTTCTCCCGAAGGAGTCGAAAAACGGCATCCGCTGGACCGCCCTGGCCTTCACAGTAGCCGACCTCCTGGTGTCCCTCTGGATCCCGGCCTACTTCGACTCGACGACTGCGGAGATGCAGTTTGTGGAGAAGGTCTCCTGGATTCCCTCGATTGGTGTGACCTACTTCTTCGGTCTCGACGGGATCACCCTGTGGCTGGTCATGTTGACCACCTTCCTCTCCGTTATTACGGTCGTCTGTTCATGGGAATCGGTGAGCATGAGGTTGAAGGAGTATTATGCCTTCATGCTGATGCTGGAGACCGGCATGCTCGGGGTCTTTTTCTCTATGGACTTCTTTCTCTTCTACATCTTTTGGGAAGTGATGCTGGTCCCGATGTATTTCCTGATCGGTATCTGGGGAAGCGATCGCCGCCTGTACTCGGCCATCAAGTTCTTTCTATATACGCTGTTCGGCGGCGTCATCATGCTGCTGGGGATCCTTGCCGTCTACTTCCATCACGGCGCCGAGACGGGGACCTACACGTTTGATATTTTTGAGTTGATGAAGGTGTCGTATCCATCGACTCCTGTTGTGACGCTGCTGGGCATCCCGTTTTCGTTTCAGGACCTGGTCTGGCTGGCCTTCTTTTTGGGCTTTGCCATCAAGGTCCCGATGTTTCCCTTCCATACCTGGCTGCCTGACGCGCACACCGATGCCCCGACGGCCGGCAGCGTCATTCTGGCCGGTGTTCTTCTGAAGATGGGAACATACGGCTTCATCCGGTTCAATCTGCCGATGCTTCCGGACGCCACCCAACACTTTGTTCCGATGATTATGATCCTGTCGATCATCGCGATCATCTACGGCGCGTTGGTCTGTATGGTCCAGACCGACATGAAGCGACTGATCGCCTACAGCTCCGTCAGCCACATGGGGTTTGTGATGTTGGGCATGTTCGCCCTGAATTTCCAGGGAGTCCAGGGCAGCATTATCCAGATGATCAACCACGGCCTTTCAACCGGCGCCCTCTTCCTGATCGTGGGTCTGATCTATGATCGCCGGCATACCAGGCAGATTTCGGAGTTTGGGGGCCTATCCAAGCAGATGCCGGTCTACTCTACCCTCTTTGCGATCATCATGTTTTCTTCGATGGGACTCCCCGGACTGAACGGCTTCATTGGAGAGTTTTTGATTCTGGTCGGCGCGTTCAAGGTCAATTATGTCTGGGCTGCCTTTGCCGTAACGGGAATCGTACTTGGCGCAGCCTATATGCTGTGGCTCTTTCAGCGGACCATGTTCGGGGCGCTGGAGAACCCCAAGAATGCGAATCTTCCCGACCTGAACGCGAGGGAGCTTACCACCCTTGTGCCGATCGTGATTATGTGTTTCTGGATCGGTCTCTACCCCTCTCCCTTTCTGAGCCGGACAGAGGCGTCGGTCAACTATGTCCTGGCGCGGGTTCATAAAGAGCAGACCGTTGTCGAGCCGTACCTCAGCGATTCGACAGAGCCCGCCGCAGGCCAGGACGAAGCCGGCTCAGAACCTGGTCACGGGCGGCCTGTCGTACCGGTCCATGAGCCTGCGTCTGGTGATTCCATAGGACCTGCCCTGAGTGGTTCGATACGGCTCACCACAGGCTCCGCCGAAGGATCTCGATGACTCAAGTATTCAACATGGCCGATCTCTCTACCACCTCGCCGGAGGTGATCCTGAGCCTCGTGGCTATGGGAATCCTTGCGCTCGATTTCATTGCCCCTAAAGGCGGACGGGACTGGCTGGGATATCTGAGCATCGTTGGCGTCCTTGGCACCTTCATCGTCCTGATCCGCCAATGGGGGGTGACGCAGTCCGCCTTCAGCGGGCAATATATCAGCGATCCGTTCGCATTCTTCTTCAAGATCGTATTTCTGGTCTCTGCTGCACTGATCCTGCTGATGTCGATCGGCTACCTGAAGAGCGAACGGATCGACAAAGGCGAGTTTTACCCTCTCATCCTCTTCGCCACGCTTGGCATGATGTTGATGGTCAGCGCCCTGGATCTTCTGATCCTTTATATCGGCCTGGAGATGATGTCGATTTCTATCTACATTCTGGCCGGTTTTTTGAAGCGGGAGCGACGTAGCAGTGAGGCTGCCCTGAAGTACCTGCTGATGGGCGGATTTTCTTCTGCGATTATGCTGTACGGCATCGTGATGCTGTATGGCCTGACCGGCAGTATCGGTCTGAGAGAGATCGCCTCAATGATCTCAGCGGACACCGTCTCGAATCCGGCGCTTATCCTGGGCATGGTGATGCTGGTCGCCGGATTCGGATTCAAGATCGCGGCGGTCCCTTTCCATATGTATATCCCTGACGTGTATGAAGGTGCTCCGACCCCCGTGGCGGCCCTTCTGTCGGCCGCTTCAGAAGTTGCCGGTCTCGCCATTCTCCTGCGAGTCTTTCTGGTGGCCATTCCGGGTCTGCAGGATCGCTGGACGCTGCTTTTTTACATCCTATCGTTGCTTACGATGACGATCGGCAATGTCGTGGCAATCGCGCAGAGCAATATCAAGCGGATGCTGGCCTACAGTTCCATTGCGCACATCGGCTACCTGCTGATCGGGTTGGTGGCGGGACGGGAGCTGGGGATCTCCGCCGTATTGCTGTATACCCTGATCTACGCCATGATGACACTGGGCGCCTTTGCCATGGTCATCCTGCTCTGCGTGGGGGAGGTGAAAGGGGAGCGCATTGACGACTTCACCGGCCTGGCGCAGCGAAGCCCGATGGCGGCTGCCGTCATGTTAATCTTCCTCCTTTCATTGGCGGGAGTTCCGCCGACCGCCGGCTTCGTCGGGAAGTTCTATCTGTTCGGCGCCGCTATCGAACGAGGGTATGTCTGGCTCGCGATCATTGCCGTCATCAATTCAGCTATTTCGCTCTTCTATTACATGAAGGTGGTGGTGGCGATGTACATGCGTGACCTTCCGCCACAGGGCCTGACCCTGAGTTCTTCCACGCCTTTGCGGCTGGCGCTCTTCGTGACCGTGGTAGCCACCATCGCTATCGGCATCTACCCCGGCCCGTTCCTGGAGTTAGCCAGGGCCTCGGTTGCCGGACTCTGGTAAAAGACAGTTTCGAGTTGCGAGTTTGGAGTTTCGAATTGGAAAACAGGTTCCAAGTTCTAGGTGTCAAGTCGCGCGTCCCAGCATGTTGAGGACTCTTTGGGGTTTGGGCAACTCGAAACCCGAAACCCGGTTAGGGCGAGCCTTGACAGTGTGGAGGGGGAGGGCTAGAGTAAGATTGAACACAGCAGGAGGAAAGCCCACCATCCCCCCTTTGATAAAGGCGGGTGAGAGGGGGTTTTGTCGGCAGGAACATGAAGGACGATCAGACTCGACTGTGGCGGCAGCTCGCAGGACTGAGTTCGCTGGGGATCACCTTGGCCGCTTCGATTGCGATCGGGGCCGCGATCGGTATCGCCTTGGATCGCTGGCTGGGGACGTCGCCGTGGCTGATGATTCTGTTTTTCATCTTCGGGGTCGCGGCGGGCTTTACCAACCTTCTGAAAGATCTCAAGCATTGGGGGAGTTGATTTTCTTGCGGTCTATATGTGATTTCCCGCACAAAAACCTGGAGGCGTGATGGAGCATCATCCTACAGTCTTTCAGATTCCAAATTTTCTTGGGGCGATTGGGATTCCTGGGGCCTGGATACCGGAGCATATCGCGATGGCATGGCTGGTCATGGCGATTCTGATCGTCGTGTCGTATCTGGCGACCCGGCAGCTCCAGGCGGTGCCGGGGCCGATCCAGAACTTCATGGAGGTTGTGATCGAGACGTTTACGGACCTGCTCACGCAGATGATCGGACACAACGGGAAACGGTACCTCCCCTTGATCGGAACGGCCGGTCTCTTCATTCTCGTCGGGAATCTTTTGGGCGCGTTTCCCGGTCTCAAGCCCCCGACGGCCAATCTCAACACGACGGCCGCCCTCGCCATCACCATATTCCTCTCCTACAACTACTTCGGTATACGGGAACAGGGGATCGCGGCCTATCTCCGTCATTTCTGCGGACCGATCCTGTGGTTGGCGCCCATCATGTTTCCCATTGAGCTGATCGGCCATCTCGCCCGGCCGATCTCTCTATCGATCCGGTTGTTCGGCAACATTTTTGGGGAAGAAAGCGTTATTGCCATCCTGCTGTCGCTGATCTGGTTGGGTATTCCGTATGTCATCTATCTGGGTATCATGATGCCGCTGAGCCTCTTCACCAGTTTTGTCCAGGCCTTCATCTTTGTCATGCTCTCCATGGTCTATATTGCCGGAGCCGTTCACGTCGAACACGAGGAGCACCACTAACCCTATCTTCATTCTTCATTCTGAAAGGAGTTGTGCCGATGAGTCGTACGCAAGGAGCGCTCGCGCTGCTGTTGGTAACGGTGATGTTGACATTTGGGTCCCAGATGGCATTCGCCGCTGAAGGGGCCGCGACTGAGTCGTCCAGTACATCGGGTAGTTCGATGTTCTTTGTCGTCTCGGTCCTTACAGGTGGATTTGCCATGGCGATCGCCTCTGGTGCGGCAGCCATCGGCCAGAGCCGAGCCATTGTCAGCGCGCTGGAAGCGATGGGACGGCAGCCGGCCGCAGCGCCGAAGATCCAGGTGGCAATGATCATCGGCCTCGCGCTCATCGAGTCGCTGGCTATCTACGTCCTGCTCGTTGCCCTGATCATCTTCTTCGCGAATCCCTTCATCAAGTACGTGGTTCCCGGCGCATAGAGGAGGGTAGGCTTGAGGGCGACAACCGATCGCCCAGGAGAGGGACGCGGTGGTTCTCTCGTATCTGCCGATCTTTATCCTGATCCTGTTGGCGGCCGGTTTTGCCCTCGCCACCCTCTTTTTATCCCACGTACTCGGACCGCGGCGGCCCACTCGAGCCAAACTTACCCCGTACGAGTGCGGCATCGACCCGGTAGGCGCCGCCCGGGAGCGATTTTCGGTCAAGTTTTATCTGGTCGCGATGTTGTTCATCATCTTCGACATCGAGATCGTGTTCCTGTATCCCTGGGCAGTGATCCTGAATAGTCTCAAACTATTCGGGTTGGTCGAAATGATTCTCTTCCTCGGTGTCCTCCTGATCGGGCTCCTGTATGTCTGGAAGAAGGGGGGCCTGGAATGGATAACCTGAAGGAGGCGGAGGAAGATCTCACCGTTTCAAAGCTGCGGGAAGGGTTCCCGGAGGCGACCTTCTCGGTCAGGAGCTTTCGCAACGAAACGACCCTCCTCATCAAGCCCGGCGACCTCATTCGCATCTGTCGCCACCTGAAAGAGGATCCTGGCCTTCTTTACGACTTCCTTTCTGATCTCACCGCCGTCGATCGGCTCGGAGACCACCCGCGTTTCGAGGTGGTCTACCATCTCTATTCCCTTCAGTACAAACGGTGGATCGGGCTCAAGCTGCACGTTGAGGAAGGTGAGGCGGTGCCCAGTGTCACGTCTGTCTGGGGTACCGCCAATTGGCATGAACGTGAAGTGTTCGATATGTTCGGCATTCGCTTTGAGGGCCATCCCGATCTCCGGCGGATTCTCATGCCGGAGGAGTGGGAGGGATGCCCGCTCCGGAAGGATTATCCGGTACAGGCCGCGCCGAAATGGTGGGAAGAGGGGACGGCAGGTGACTGAACGGCGCACCATGACTATTAACATGGGGCCTCAGCACCCCAGTACCCATGGCGTGCTGCGTCTGGTCCTGGAACTGGATGGAGAGATCGTGGTCCGATGTACGCCGCATATCGGGTACCTGCATACCGGGATGGAGAAGATTGCGGAAAGTAAGCGGTACCAGCAGGTAATCCCCATTACGGACCGGATGGATTACCTCGCCCCCCTCAGCAACAACCTGGCCTATGTGCTGGCCGTCGAGAAGTTGCTTGGCATTGAGGTTCCGCCGCGAGCCCAGGTCATCCGCGTGATGCTGACGGAACTGACCAGGATCGCCAGCCACCTGGTCTGGCTTGCGACACATGCCATCGACATCGGGGCGATGAGTGTCTTCCTCTACGCCTTTCGGGAGCGCGAGGCGATCGTGGATATGTACGAACAGGTGTCCGGGGCCCGGATGATGTCCAGCTACTTTCGGGTTGGCGGCCTGTTTGCCGATCTGCCAGAGGGGTTCGAGAGGACAGTCCAGTCGTTTATCGCCAGTTTTCCCGACCGCCTGGCCGAGTACGAAGACCTGCTAACGAAGAACCCGATCTGGATCGAGCGGACCAGGGGGGTCGGTGTGATTAAGCCGGAAGACGCCGTGGACCTCGGCTTAAGCGGTCCCAGCCTGCGGGCCTGCGGGATTGCGTGGGACATTCGCAAGTCGAATCCCTATTCGGGCTATGAGCAATTTCGCTTCGAGATGTCCAGAGGAACCCACGGTGATGTCTACGACCGATACCTCTGCCGCATTTTTGAGATGCAACAGAGCGTCGCCATCGTTCGTCAGACCCTAGAATCTCTTCCAGGGGGGCCGGTCGTGGTAGCCGATCCGAAGCTGATCCCACCCCCCAAGCCGATGGTGAAGCAGAGTATGGAGGCGCTTATTCACCACTTCCTGCTCTGGTCGGCGGGATTTACCGTACCGGCAGGTGAGGTCTATCAGAGTATCGAGTCTCCGCGGGGTGAGTACGGCGTCTATCTGGTCAGCGACGGCAGCAACACACCCTACCGTGTCCATTTTCGCGCACCATCCTTCGTGAACCTGCAATCGTTGCCGCGGATGGTGGAGGGGCGACTGGTGGCCGATCTGGTGGCGATCATCGGCAGCATCGATATTGTGCTCGGCGAGGTGGACCGTTAAAAGCAGTTTTGAGTTTCGAGTTTGGAGTTTCGGGTTGTGGCGAGCCTCGTTGACTCGAAACTCGGAACTCGAGACCCGAAACCTTTAGATGCGATGACGGAAGAGACGATTCAGCAGATCCTGTCCCGATACCCTGAGCGCCGTTCCGCCCTGTTGCCGCTGATGCACCTGTGTCAGGAGGAGGCCGGGTATCTGACAGAGGACGCCATGCGTGAGCTGGCCGCTCGCCTTGACCTGCCGCCGATCCAGGTGGCGGAGGTGGCGACGTTTTACGACATGTTCCGGCTGAAGCCGGGTGGACAGCGAGAGATCTGGGTCTGCCACAATCTGAGTTGTGCGCTCTTAGGGGCCGAACAGGTGATCCGGCGCCTTGAAGAGGTGCTGGGGGTCAGCGCGGGAGAGACGACGCCCGATGGTCTGTTTACCATCAAGCGGGTTGAGTGCCTTGCAGCCTGTGGGCGTGCGCCGGCGATCCAAGTGGGACCGGATTACTACGGTCCGGTCTCACCCAACGATATCACCGAACTGGTGGACACACTCCGAAAGCAATTAACGGTTTGCAATCAGTCGTCTTCCTCTTCGCTGGAGGCTGACCGCTGATGGCTGATAGCTGAACTCCCATGTACGAAAAGATCCTTACGAAGCGGTTTGAGGTCCCGGGGTATCGAGGAACCCTCGGAGAGTACGAGGCCACCGGAGGCTATCAGGCCATTGCGAAGGCGCTCAAAGAGCATACGCCCGCCAGCCTGATCGAACTGGTGAGACGGTCGGGGCTCAGGGGACGCGGAGGCGCAGGCTTTCCCACCGGTGTCAAGTGGGGGTTTGTGCCTAAGGGTTCTGATCTGCCCAAGTATCTCGTCTGTAATGGCGATGAGAGCGAGCCGGGGACGTTCAAGGATCGGGAACTGATCATGCGGGATCCTCACCAGCTTCTCGAAGGGATCCTGCTGGCTAGTTTCGCCATCGGATGCCGGACCGCCTATATCTATATCAGGGGCGAGTTTGTCGCGGGCGCCCGTATCCTGGAACAGGCGGTCAGCGATGCGGCCGCCCGTGGTCTGATTGGAAGGGATATTCTGGGGAGCAGCTTCAGCCTGGACCTCCACGTACACCGGGGCGCCGGCGCTTACATCTGCGGAGAGGAGACCGCTCTACTGGAATCGTTGGAGGGCAAAAGGGGGTTGCCGAGATTGAAACCCCCGTTTCCTGCCACATCCGGGCTCTATCGCAAGCCCACCGTCGTCAACAATGTGGAAACGCTCTGCAACATCCCGCATATCGTGATGCGTGGCGCCGAGTGGTTTGCGAGCATCGGGACCCCCAAGAGTACGGGCGCCAGGATTTTCGGGGTAAGCGGTCACGTTCGTCGACCCGGTATCTACGAGTGCCCGATCGATGTCCCGATGCGGGAGCTGATCTTTGAACATGCGGGCGGGATACGCGAGGGCCGACGCCTGAAGGCGGTGATTCCAGGGGGCTCCTCGGTGCCGGTGCTGACCGAGCGACACCTTGACACCAGAATGGACTTTGAGTCGCTGGCGACGGCAGGCTCTATGGCCGGCTCCGGCGGCGTCATCGTGATGGATGAGACCACCTGTATGGTTCGAGTGGGAGAGGTGGTTTCTCGATTCTATCATCACGAATCGTGCGGGCAGTGTACGCAGTGCCGGGAGGGGACTGCGTGGCTGCACAAGACGTTGAGACGGATCGAAGAGGGTCGCGGGCGGCAGGCGGATCTTGATCTGCTGTTAGACATCTGTGACAACATGAAGGGCAAGACCATCTGCCCCTTAAGTGATGCCGCCGCTATGCCGATTGAAAGCTATCTGAAGTACTTTCGCGATGAATTTGAACAGCACATTGTGGAGCGTGCCTGCCCGTTTGGAACCCGGGCCTGAGCCTGAGTCAGGCCCATGAACTGGTCATAGCCTGTCCCCGCATGCATGAAGCGGGGAACGGGCGACAGGGGAGCACAATGCCAGAGGGCGCCTTCTTCGTCATCATGGTGACGAAGATCGTCGTGGTCTTTGGGCTAATGTTGCTGAGTGTCACCTATCTGACCTGGGTGGAGCGGAAGGTGATCGGCGACATCCAGGTCAGGCTCGGACCGATGCGGGTCGGCCCACACGGTCTCTTGCAGCCCATCGCCGACGGGCTGAAGCTGCTGTTCAAGGAGGATATTATCCCCCAGGCGGCAGACCGAACGCTCTATATTCTGGCCCCCGCGATCGCGCTGATCCCTGCCTTCATCTCCTTCGCAGTGATTCCTTTCGGAGATCAGATTCGCCTTTTCGGACAGACTATTGACCTGGTTATCGCTGATGTCAATATCGGGCTGCTGTATGTGTTCGGGGTTGCCTCGCTCGGAATCTATGGGATCGTTCTGGGGGGGTGGGCCTCGAATAACAAGTATGCGCTGCTTGGGGGGCTGCGCTCCTCAGCCCAGATGATCAGCTATGAACTCTCCCTGGGTCTGTCGGTGGTGGGCGTGGTGATGCTGTCCCAGTCACTCAGCCTGGTGGAGATTGTAGGCGCTCAAGCCAGGATATGGTTTATCATCCTTCAGCCGATCGGGTTCCTCATCTTCCTGATCTGCGCGGTTGCCGAGACCAACCGCGCCCCCTTCGATCTCCCGGAGGCCGAGACGGAACTGGTGGCCGGCTTCCACGTCGAGTACAGCTCGATGAAGTTCGCGATGTACTTCATGGCCGAGTACGCCAACATGATCACCGTATCGGCCATGGCGACCACACTGTTCCTGGGCGGATGGAGGGGGCCGTGGTTGCCGCCGGTAGTCTGGTTTCTCATCAAGCTCTACCTGTTTATTTTTCTCTTCATCTGGCTTCGAGGTACGCTGCCGCGCTTCAGATACGACCAACTGATGCGGTTCGGGTGGAAGGTGCTGCTGCCTATTGCGCTGGTCAACATTATGGTCACGGCTGTGTTTGTGGCGTTGAGGTAAGGATGGAATGGCTGGTGTTTGTGCCGCTGGCTGTAATGGCGCTGGTCACCGCGACGCTGGTCATCGTCCTGCGAAATCCGGTCTACTGCGCCCTCTCGCTGGTTGGGACGTTCTTCGCGCTGTCGGGGATCTATCTGCTGCTGCAGGCGCAGTTCATCGCCGTTGTGCAAGTGATCGTCTATGCCGGGGCGATCATGGTCCTGTTCCTGTTTGTGGTGATGCTGCTCGATCTGGGGCATGAACTGCCCGCCTGGCTGCAGCGAGATCGGCCCAGGCTTTTGCTCGGTGTTGGCGCGGTCGCCCTCCTGCTGCTTGAGTTGGCGATCCCCATCGCCTCCAATAGTTCTCGTGCTCCCCAGGGCCCCTATACATCCGAGGTTGTAGGTGCCATCGGAAACACTCAACTTGTTGGCCGCCTCTTATTCACCGATTTTCTTATCCCATTTGAGATTACCTCCGTCATCCTCCTTATCGCCATTATCGGCGCTATGGTTCTGGCCAGGAGGTAACGGAATGCGAAAGGCAGGGTATAGGGTACAGGGTATAGGGGTTAGACAGGGTCCAGCCTTTACCCTAAACCCTATCCCCTACACCCTGCTTTTCCCGTGCGGGGTGCTATGACAGGAACCGTTCCTTTAAATGCATACCTGATCTTGAGCGCCGCCCTCTTCGTCATCGGGGTCGCCGGGGTACTGATTCGGCGCAACGTGCTGGTGATCTTTATGTCGATCGAGCTGATGCTGAATGCGGTCAATCTTACCTTTGTGGCGTTCTCGATGTTTCTCCACTCGATGGATGGACAGATCATTGTATTGTTTGTGATGGCGGTGGCCGCGGCTGAGGTGGCAGTAGGGTTGGCCATCATCATCGCGCTGTATAGAAACAAAGAATCCCTGAATGTGGACGAGATCAATCTGCTGAAAGGATAGTTACGAGTTTCGAGCGTCAGGTTTCGAGCTCACAACCCGAAACCCTAAACCCGAAACCCTAAACTCACTATGATGATTTCGTTGATTCCGATCATCCCGCTGGCGGGAAGTCTCATCGTCGGCCTGATGGGCCGGCGTATACCGCGAAGGTTGGTGGCGATGATCGCCTGCGCCGCCCCATCGCTTTCGCTGCTGCTTTCCTTGACGGCTTTTGCTCGCCTTCTGCAGATGCCGTCGGAAGGGCGCCTGCTTCGCGCCTCCCTCGGCTCCTGGATCGCCTCCGGCGATTTCTCGGTCTCGTTCGGGTTCCTGTTCGATCCCCTCTCCGCCGTCATGGCGTTGGTGGTATGCGGCGTGGGTCTGCTGATCCACATCTACTCGATCGGCTATATGCAGGAAGACCGCGACTACCATCGCTTCTTCGCGCTGCTCAACCTCTTCCTGGCCGAGATGCTGGTCCTGGTCCTGGCCGATGACTACCTCCTGCTCTTTGTAGGATGGGAAGGGGTAGGTCTCTGTTCCTACCTGTTGATCGGTTTCTGGTTCGAACGACCGGCTGCGGCATCGGCAGGGACGAAGGCCTTTCTGGTGAACCGGATCGGTGACGGCGCTATGGTTGTGGGACTGATCTGGATGATCCTGCTGTTCGGGTCGCTGGACTTCGAAACCGTCTTGACGAAAGCGCCAACCGTGCTGGCGTACGGGTCCGTAACTGTATCGTTGCTCACTCTGCTCCTGTTCATCGGCGCAACCGGGAAATCGGCCCAACTCCCACTGTATGTCTGGTTGCCTGATGCGATGGAGGGACCTACCCCTGTCTCGGCACTGATTCATGCTGCCACCATGGTGACGGCGGGCGTCTACCTGGTTGCGCGCTCCGCTCCGCTGTTCCAACTGGCGCCCGTCACCCTGGAGATCGTCGCATGGGTCGGCGGCCTCACGGCCCTGTATGCCGCGAGCATCGCCTTGGTACAGACCGATATCAAGCGGATTATCGCCTACTCGACCATCTCCCAGCTCGGCTATATGTTTTTAGGCTTGGGAGTTGGGGCATACGCTGCAGGAATCTTCCACCTGATGACCCACGCCTTCTTTAAGGCCCTCCTCTTCCTGTCGGCCGGGTCGGTGATTCATGCGTTGGCCGGTGAGCAGGATATACGGAAGATGGGAGGGCTGCGGCGATCCCTTCGCGTCACGTCGGGTAGCTTTCTTGTCGGTGCGCTGGCGAACGCTGGGATTGCTCCATTCGCCGGCTTCTGGAGTAAGGACGAGATTCTCTCTGCCGCCTATGGTTCGGGACATCGGGCGCTCTGGGTTATTGGAGCGCTGACCGCCGCGGGCACTGCAGTGTACATGTTTCGTCTCTATTTTCTCGCCTTCGAGGGGAAGTCGAGGCTTGACGCTCATACCCTCAGCCACCTGCACGAGGCGCCGTGGAGCATGCGCCTGCCGTTGGTGTTGTTGGCGCTCGGATCGTCGACTGTCGGGTTTGTCGGTGTCCCGCCGGACTCAGGTGTACTGCACCGCTTCCTGGGTTCGGTCTTCCCCGCGTCGGCGCATGAGGCCTCAGCCGAGCCGGCCTCCGGGGTCGTACTTGCGGTTGTGGCTCTTGTGATGGCAGTCGGTGGGATCGCCATAGCCTTTCGGTATTACCTTCGGGATCCTGCCAGAGCTGAGGCGTTCACCGTGCGGTATCCCGCGCTGTATCGTACCCTCTTGCACAAATATTGGGTTGATGAGCTATACGATAAGACGGTGATCCACCCGACCGTCGTCTCCGCTCGTACCCTATCGGAGTCGTTCGATGCGCGCGTGGTCGACGGGTCGGTCAACGGCGTTGCGGCGCTTGCAACCCGTGCCGGAAACCTGCTGAGGCGACTTCAGACCGGCCAGATTCCAGCCTATATCCTGTCGATCCTGGTGGGTACAGTGGTCCTGTTGGGGTATCTGGCGTTTTCCGGATAGGGTAGAGGGGACGATATGAGTCAGGCGGGCGGTCCGATCCTCTCAATGCTTATTGTCCTGCCGCTGTGTGGTGCGCTTTTGCTCGCATGTGTCGATGGGACGCGAGAAGCGCTGATCAAGCGGCTCGCGGTGGCTATCTCCGGCCTCAACCTCCTACTCTCCCTCATCGTGTACGTACGCTTTGATCCGGCCGAGGCCGGCATGCAGTTCGTTGAGCGGGCGCCGTGGATCGACTCGATCGGAAGCAGCTATTTTCTCGGCGTGGATGGTATCAGTCTGCCGCTGCTGCTCCTCACGACCTTTCTCACGCCTATCGCGATCCTGGCCTCCTTCTCCGGGATCACGAATCGGGTGAAAGCATACATGATCTGCGTACTGCTGCTTGAAACCGGTATGATTGGCGTATTTGTCGCCCTGGATCTCGTGCTCTTCTATGTGTTCTGGGAGGGGATGCTGATCCCGATGTATTTTCTGATCGGGATCTGGGGCGGGCATCGGCGGGTCTATGCCACCGTGAAGTTCGTTCTGTATACAATGGCGGGAAGCGTCCTGATGCTGCTGGCGATGATCGCCCTGGCCTTCCTGTATCAGGGAAGTACGGGTCGATTATCGTTTGACCTCCTGGAGTTAATCGGCGGACCGATCCCGTATGGGACGCAACTATGGCTCTTCGCCGCCTTTGCCCTCGCTTTTGCCATCAAGGTACCGATGTTTCCGTTTCATACATGGTTACCGGACGCCCATGTGGAGGCGCCGACGGCGGGAAGCGTGCTATTGGCCGGGGTTCTTTTGAAGATGGGAACGTACGGATTCCTCCGATTCGCGCTTCCGCTCTTTCCGGAAGCGGCCATCGCGTTTACCCCATTGATTTCTGCGCTTGCCGTGATCGGCATCCTGTACGGCGCGCTGGTTGCCATGGTTCAGGATGATCTCAAGCGACTGGTGGCCTATAGTTCGGTGAGTCACCTGGGATTCGTGATGCTGGGCATCTTTGCCATGAACGCGCAGTCCGTGGAGGGCTCAATCCTCCAGATGGTCAACCATGGCCTCTCCACCGGCGCCCTCTTCCTGCTGGTTGGGATGATCTATGAGCGACGCCACACTAGGATGATAGAGGAGTTCGGCGGACTTTCGCGGGTGCTCCCTCGCTTTGCGCTCTGTTTCCTGGTTGTGACCATGTCTTCCATTGGCCTGCCGGGTCTGAACGGGTTTGTGGGGGAGTTCCTGATCCTGGCGGGAACATTTCGCGTCCACAAAGGATTTGCGGTACTCGCGACCCTTGGTATCATTCTGGCGGCGGTCTATATGCTCTGGATGTGGCAACGCGTGATGTGGGGGCAAAGTAGAAGGGCTGAAAATCTCATATTACACGATCTCAGCCGTCGTGAGATGGCGATGCTGATCCCGATCATCCTGCTCATTCTGTGGATCGGTCTGAATCCGAATCCTCTCCTCAGAAGGATGGATGCGTCCGTTGCGCAGCTCCTCTGCGATGTGCGAAGTACAGAGTGCGA
>DATMXF010000053.1:0-10472 GCA_035561835.1 Patescibacteria group bacterium | reverse complement strand
CGGGCCGGCGGGTCCGGGGCCACGAAGACCCCCTTGCCCCGCCGGACCTGCACGTACCCATCGCGCTTCAGATCCTCGATGACCCGCGCAACCGTATTGGGGTTGATGCCGAGGAAGCCGGCCATCTCGCGGATGCTGGGCAGCGATTGCTCCTGAGGGAAGCCGCCGCTCTCGATGAAGTACTTGAGCTGCTCCGCCAGTTGCCGGCGGATCGGGATCGGGCTGTGCGCATCCACATACAGTTGCATGCGGGCTCCTCTCGTTATCGTGTTACAGTATGTGTAACACTATGATAAGTGCATTCGTCAGATGCGTCCGACAAGCACCAGGATCAAGAGGACGACGAGGATCAGTCCGAGCGTGCCGCTTGGGGCATACCCCCAGCTCCGACTATGCGGCCACGCAGGCAGCACTCCAACGAGCATCAGAATCAGGATCACAAGCAAAATTGTACCCATCACAACCTCCTTTACCTCAGGTCTGTTTCAGTTCCAGTTGATGCCTCGCCCAGGCGTGGCCTCGGTATCGAAGCCGCACGCCTCGGGCCGTGAGCTACTTCTTCGTGAGGTCATCCACGGCCCTATCGACCCGCTCGCCGGCTTTTTCGGCCGGTCCCTTGCCGGACAGCGCGTCCACCGCTTTGTCGACCCGCTCGCCGGCCTTTTCGGCCGGTCCCTTCTCGCAGGCTGCCAGCGCGATGCTAAGCCCCAGCGCGATGATTCCCAACTGCTTGTACATGGCCGTTCCTCCGATCATGACAACAGGCATGGCGAAGAGCAGGTGCCCCCCGCTAGCGACGGGTTTCTCGCTCGATCTCACTTACCGATCCGCCGCGCGATCTCCTGCTCGGCGCGCTCTTTGGCCCAGCCGTACTTCTCCTGGAGCGTCCCCACCAACTTGTCTCGCTTGCCGGCGATCGTATCGAGATCGTCATCCGTGAGCTTCCCCCACCACTCCCTTACTTGGCCGCGCATCTGCTTCCACTTGCCTTCGAAAACGTCCGTGTTCATGCCGCACCTCCATTATTTTGGGCTTACGCGTTTACGGTCTGGTCGTTCCGGAAGACACTCACTACTACTGTACTAGTAATATAGTACACTAGTATACAAGTGTCAAGAGTAGAATGCCCTCAGGATTTCTTGCGGCACGGGGATGGGGGCGAACGATAACATGACGCGCAACCATCCGGATCGGCCGTGGCATAATTATGTCATCTATCCGAACACGTGGGACCGGCATGCGCTTGATAAGGTTCAGTAATTGATGCGAACCCGCGAGTTCCGAGAGGGTGAGTCGCCCGTCTGGCACATGGTCTTCCTCGGGCGCGCAGCGTTCGGAACTCACACACGAGGGGTGACATTAGCCCGCAGGCTGCTGGTGTCGTGCGCCCGGATAGAATAGTCGGTTTACACAACCCCTGGGAACGTATTAAGATAAATATTAAGATGAGGTCAACATCCGGTGGAGGTGCAGGTATGGCAGGTTTGCCCCCTGTCTCGATACGCCCGATTGAAATGGGGAACAGAAGGCAGCTCAAGAGATTCATCACGTTCCCGTGGAAAATCTACAGAGATGATCCCAACTGGGTCCCACCCCTGATCTTCGACCAGCTTCAATTCTTCACACCTGGAAAGAATCCCTACTTGTCCCACTCGAAAGCCCAGCTCTTCATGGCCTTTCGGGGCGAAGACCCGGTGGGAAGAATCTCAGCCCACGAGAACAATCAGCACATTCAGGTCCACAAAGACGGAGCTGGATTTTTCGGCTTCTTCGAATGCATCAATGACCACACGGTTGCCAATGCGTTGTTTGATGCAGCCTCGAACTGGCTGTGGGAGCGAGGGCTCAAGACCATGAGGGGGCCCCTAAGCTTTTCCGTGAATCACGAAGCCGGATTGCTCATCGATGCCTTCAATGAGCCGCCCCTCATCCGGATGACCTATAATCCCCCTTACTATGCCGATCTGATCGAAGGATACGGTTTTCATAAGATCCAGGATCTGTACGCCTATGCAATGTTTGAGAATCAGGAACTCCCGGAGAGGATGCGCGGTATCGCCGATTTTGCTCTTGAGGACCCCAAGCTCGTCGTCCGTGCGGTGGATGTGGGAGATTTCAAGAATGAAATGCAAAGGATAAAAAAGATATACGCGGAGGCCTGGTCCGAGAACTGGGGCGCCGTGCCCCTTACGGAAGAAGAGTTCGATCATATCGTCGGCGAGTTCAAATTGATTCACGACAGGGACCTGTTCTTCATCGCCGAGTACGACAACGAACCGGTCGGCATGTCTCTGGTGCTTCCCGACATGAATCAGGCCCTCAAGAAAGCCGGCGGCCGGCTATTTCCCTTGGGTTTGCTGAAGATCCTCTGGCATCGGCGGAAGATCAACTCCTGGCGCGTGCCCCTCATGGGGGTCCGGAGAGCATACCGCATGAGAGGTATCGAGGCCGTCTTCTGCTGCCGTACGTACGATGTCGCTAAGAAAAAAAGGAACTACTGGAAGTGCGAGCTGTCCTGGATTCTCGAGAGCAATACGGCAGCCAATGTCGCTCTGAAAAAATTGGGCGCCCGGAGGTCAAAAACCTACAGGATCTATGAAAAGCCGCTGTAGCCGGATCATCCACCTTCAGGCCTCGGTCCAGTTCTGCACAGAAAATGGGGTCTTGACATGTAAATGATTTACAGGTATTGGTTTGTCTTGGTTGCATTTATTAACGTTGTAAGCGAATGATTGCACATCTCAAGAAAGGAGAAGAGACATGAAGAAGGTTGTTTTGTTGTCAGTGTTAGTGGTTTTCGGATTGGCCTTGTTTTCGGGCTGCGCGACTACCCGAACATGGCCAGATTATGAAAGGAATGCGGAGAACAAGATGGTCGTAATCCAGGAGAAGATTGGGGATGGGCTGAAAACCGGTGCGCTTACCCCCGATCAGTCCCAGATGTTTCTGACGACACTGAAGGGTATTCGAGCAGACTATACGGAGCTGAGAGACAAAAAGGTCGACCGGGACGAGTGGAACAACCTTCATAGAAGACTTGACGCGCTTGGAGATGAGATCAACAGGGCGCTGGGCCGGACCACAAGAATTGAAGAACCAAGGAATGCGGACAGGATTGTCGCACTCCAAAGGAGAATTGATGATGAAAGAAGCAGCCGGCGTTTGCCTCTGAGAGATGAGCGAGAATTTCAATCCAGACTGGACTCCATTCGGCGTGAGTATATGCGGATGACGGAAGGAGGCAGATACGCCACGTACGAGGAGAGAGCAGACATTTCCCGCAGGCTCGATTCATTGGAAACTGATCTAAATCGGGTCCGGTAGAATTTTTCGAATAGGGGTATGCGCTTGACGCCAGTAGCCCCAAGATAGTGTTCCGCGCCATGGAGGAGTATCCTCCTCGAACCCTTGCGGAGTTCGAGCGGCGGTTGCCAAGGAGGAGGCGTGTCGAGCCTATCTGAGTCAGCTCCACTGGCCTGAGGAGGTGGTCTGCACCCGGTGTAAAGGCCGGAAGGGGTGGGCACTTCGCCGCCAGTCATTCTGGATACCATCATCGAACCCGGCAGCGTCGCCCACCCGATCTGGCGCGCTTGGAGGAGCGGTCACGTAGAGCTCTGGAGCGTCACCTCGACAGCAATGCGAGGGGAACGGTGGCACCGGGGATGGGGGGATCAAGCCGGTATCCGTTCAGCGCTCCAACGGGAGGGCCTCAAAGTCCTCGATAAGGTCCTTGACTCCTCCCAGGAACAGGGATGCCTCGCGACCATCCACTATGCGGTGATCGAAGCTGAGCGCCACGTACATCATCGGGCGGATAACGATCTCACCGCCACGCGCGATGGGCCGATCTTCGATCTTGTGAAGGCCTAAGATGCCCACCTGAGGCGGGTTAAGAACGGGGGTGCTGAGCAACGCGCCAAAGATACCGCCGTTGGTAATCGTGAAGGTGCCCCCACGGAGATCCTCCAAGGAAAGGGCGCCTTCCTCGGCCTTCCGGACATACTCGTCGATTGCCTTCTCGATCTCCGCAAAGGACATCCGATCGGCCTCCCGCAGCACCGGCACCACCAGCCCTTCCGACGCGGCGATGGCGATGCCGATGTCATAATAGCGCTTCAGAACCATCTCATCGCCCTGGACTTCGGCGTTGAGCAGGGGACAGCGCTTCAGCGCACCGATGGCGGCGTGAACGAAGAATGGGGTGATGCCGAGGCTCACGCCATGCTGCTCCTGGAACGACTCCTTTCGGCGACGCCGTGTTTCCATCACCGCGCTCATGTCGATTTCGGTGAAGATGGTGAGCGTGGCCGCCGCGCGTTGCGCCTCTACGAGGCGGCGGGCGATGGTCTGCCTGCGGCGGGACATACGCACGCGCTCTTCGCGCCCCTCCCGCTCGGCGGCGGGTACGGGTTGCGACGCACCGGCTCCCGCGGTGTGGGCTGAAGTGGCTGGTGCCTCAGCCTGCCTGGCGGCCTTCTGCCGCTCCAGATAGCTCTGGAAATCCTCCTTGGCCAGCCTCCCGCCTGGACTGCTCGCGGGAACCTGCGCCGGATCGGCGCCACACGCCTGGGCCAAGCTCTTGGCCATGGAGGCGGCCGTGGCTCTTTCTTTCGCCGGAGGGCGCATCGGTTCCTTTGGCGAGGCCTCGGCTTCCTTGACTGTCGAGCTGATCGCGTCGTGCAGTTTCGGAGCCCCGCTGACCTCTGCCGGCGCCTCTTCGATCACCCCCAGTACGTCACCGACCCTGACATCTTCGCCCTCTTTTCGTTCGATGTGGACCAGCACGCCGGTGCGCTCGGTGCTCACCTCCAGGTTGACCTTATCGGTCTCCAACTCGGCCACCGCCTCCCCTACGGCCACGCGATCGCCTTCTCGTTTCAGCCAGCGGGCCACTGTTGCTTCGACAACCGATTCACCCAGTTCCGGGACAACGATCCTGATTGGCATAGCCCTTTCTTCGATCCTATGTCTCCTCCGAGGAGATGATCACGTCTTCAGGGATGGTTGAGTCCATATCGTAGGCGTGCTCAACAAGAGTTCTCTGATTGGCCGCATGCCGGGCCGACGATCCCTCCGTTGGACTGGAATCGGGGGGTCGGCCGATATAGCGGAGAGACCAGCGCCCGTTGATCAACGCGCCCAGATGCGGCCGTAAAGAGATCCACGCGCCCATGTTCTCCGGCTCCTCCTGCACCCAGGCCACCGATTCCAGCTTGGGATAGCGATCCAGCACCGGCCGCAGATCGTCCGCGGGGAAGGGATAGAGTTGCTCGATCCGAATGATGGCGATGGCCGGAGTCTCGGCCCGATGCCCGCTTGTCACCAGGTCAATATGAATCTTGCCGCTGCAGAGGATGAGGCGGCGGACCTCCTCAGGCCGCTGTCTGGCCTGCGCATCATCGATCACCGGCTTGAAGTGTCTCTTTGCCAGATCCCGCAAGGACGAGCGGGCGAGGGGATGCCGCAACAGGCTCTTGGGGGTCAATACCACGAGGGGCAGGGGATCGGCCTCCAACAGCGCGGCCTGCCGGCGGAGCAGGTGGAAGTATTGGGCTGCAGTAGTGCAGTTGGCGATCCGCATGTTCGTCTCCGCCGCGAGTTCCAGGAACCGCTCCAGGCGGGCGCTGGAATGGTTGGGGCCCTTGCCCTCATAGCCATGGGGCAGGAGCACCACCAGTGAGGGTGTCTGTCCCCACTTGGCCCGAGCCGACGCAACGAACTCATCGATCATCATTTGGGCCCCGTTGACAAAGTCCCCGTATTGAGCCTCCCAGATGGTCAGCCGTCCCGGCTCCTGGATGTTGTAGCCGTACTCAAAGCCGATGGTAGCGTTCTCCGTCAGGGGGCTGTTGAACACCGCGAAGGCGGCTTTCGCCTGGGGCAGAGCCTGCAGCGGCGTGAAGGCGTCCCCGGTTTTCATGTCATGAAAAACGGCATGGCGCTGCCCGAATGCACCCCGTTCGACATCCTCGCCGGTGAGGCGGATGGCGATGCCGTCTTCCAGGATGGAGGCGAAAGCCAGTTGCTCGGCCGTCGCCCAGTCGATGCTCGGTTCGTCGAGTGTGGCCAGAGTTGTTCGTCGCCGCTGCCTGGCGCGCTCCAGTTTCGGATGAAGCGTCAATCCCTCAGGCACCCGCAGGAGGGACGTGTGAAGCTCCCGCAATCGCTGGGCGGGAACGGCTGTCTGGACCCGCCGTGCCGCGCCGGGCGGCGCGGCCTTGGGCTGTGGTTCAACCAGATCCACTTCGGGATGGAGAGACTCCAGCACACGCTGAAGTGCTTGCATCCGGTTCTGCATCAGTTTCTTCGGCCACTCTCCATCGACAAGCCCACGCGTGATCATGACCGTGGCCCACAGCTCTCTCACCGTAAGATGGCGCTCGATCTTCTCGTACATGAGCGGCTGGGTGAAACGGGGTTCATCGCCCTCATTGTGTCCATGTCGGCGATACCCTATCAGGTCGATGAGAAAATCCTTCCGGAACTTGGTGCGATAGGCGAAGGCCAGGCGGGCCGATTCGATGCAGGCTTCGGGGTCGTCAGCGTTGACGTGGACGATGGGAATCTCAAATCCCATGGCGAGGTCGCTCGCATAGAGCGTGCTGCGCCCATCCTTGGGATTGGTTGTGTACCCCAACTGGTTGTTCGCGATCACATGGATCGTCCCGCCGGTGTGGTACCCCGGCAATTGAGAGAGATTCAGTGTCTCTGCCACCACCCCCTGACCGGGAAAGGCCGCGTCGCCGTGGATGACGATCGGCAAGGATACCGTGGGATCAAACCGGGGCGGGCCGGGCTTATCCACCTGAGTGCCGGCGGCGCGGGCCATGCCCTCCACGACGGGATAGGCGGACTCGACATGGCTGGGATTGGGCGGCATGGAGACCACGACATGGAGCGGCTCGCCGCCTTTCAGCGCCCGGCGTGCGCCCATATGGTATTTCACGTAGCCGGTCCAACTGGCCAACAGACGGTCGCCCGCCGCTTGGTCAATACCGTCAAGGCGTGTGCCTCCTCGCGCCAGGTCCTTGAACTCGGCGAGGATCTGGGCATGCGGCTTGTTGAGCACGTGCGCCAGCACATTGAGACGACCCCGATGAGCCATGCCGATCAGGATGTTGTGGATCCCGGCTTCGGCCGCCTCCCCGATCACCTCGTCCAGGATGGGGACCATCATGTCCAGGCCCTCAAGTGAGAAGCGGATCTTCCCGGGAAATATGCGATGCAGGAAATGCTCGAAGGCCTCGACCTGGGTAAGGCGCTCCAGCAGTGTCTCAGGATTGATGAGATCCCTGGGCGGTCGGAAGCGGCCGGATTCGGCCGCAAGGCGAAGCCACTCCCGTTCCTCCGGGACCCGGATGTGTCCATAGTCGTAGCCTGTGGTGGAGGAATAGATCGCGCGGAGAGCCTGGATGGCCTCCAGGGCATTTACCGCCCGTTCCGCAAACGGTCCGTCAATGAGGCCGGCCGGCAGTCGGCGAAGGTCTTCCTCCGTTACGCCATGGGTCGTCGGCTCCAGCGATGGATCCCCGGGCGGGGGGCTTCCCAACGGATCGAGCTGAGCAGCCAGGTGGCCGTACGTCCGAATGGCCTGGGCAAGCGTGACTGCGCCAACGATCTTGCCGATGGCTGGCGCTGCTACAGCAGGCGCCCCGTCAACCGCCGGAGTCCACCTGGCAAAAGAGGCTCTTGTGGCGGCATCGACAGAATCGGGATTCCGGCGATAGCGCTCATAGAGTTCCAACACGTACCCGGCATTGGGCCCGTGAAAATCGCGCCAGAGATTCATCGGCTTACCATAGCAAAGTCTTTTCCTTCTGGCCATCCTGGACAGCGGCTGCGCCGTCTGTGCGGCGCCCGTTGTATATACCAAATGTCCTGGGTAATAAGCAACACCGATCATGTGGCAACCGTTTTCAACCTAAGTCAGGTTGCTGCCATTGGGGAGATTAGCACAGAATACATTGGGACCTGTTCCAAGCGGACCGCCACAGGGACTGGTGTCCAGACGGTCAACATTACATACAAATCTTCCTGCGGTTTTTTATGTTTTATTTTGCGGAGAGTTTATTTATTATACTGCAACCTCGTGTCTGGTTATCGCCACGATCCCTGACCCGCATACGGCGGCTCGGGAGGTGCGGCGCATCCTGAAGCCCGACGGGCGGTTGCGCTTCTTCGAGCACTTTCGGTCCGGGTAACCACACCTCGTGGCCCTCTAGCCTGCAAAATGCGTGAACGCAGCCAGTGATGATTGTGAACGCCGCATGTGAGCTTGCATGGGTGTGTCGGCTGGTCCGACACGCCCTCGTTGCACCGATGTTGCGATATGCCACCCCATGGGCGAACGGGCGGCCTGTGGGCCATCGGTACCAGCGGGCGCGGGAGACCATCGGAACGCGGCTTGCGCTATATAGTCTGTAGCCATCGAGTTTGTCTAATTGTAGATGATCCGACGCGAGCGATCGTCGCTCCGTTAGATGCTTCGGAAAAGCGAGGACTATGAAGTCGAGCGTCTCGTTGTATCATGCGGCTCTCGTCTCCATTTCATCAGGAAAGTCTCCAATGCGCCATGTTCGCTCTAATGAACCCCCGAGATTCAACCTTGGTTGGGTGACATCGGAACCCATCTGGAGGTGATTTATGCTTCAAAGTATGATGAGCGTGATGCTGCGCCGGGCGAACGAAACCAACGGCCGCGGGGCGGGGCGAGTGAGGTTCCTGCCCGTCCTGATCCTGCAGCTCATCTTCGTACTCCTCATCGACATCAATGGGGTCTCCGCCCAGGTCCTTGTACCTATCGAGCCGCCGTATACCCTGGTCGACGCCGAGGACCGGACCCGGCTCCAAGTTGGAGCGAGTGGTCCGTTGCGGGGTAACGGGCCCTTGGCCGGGTACGCCTACGTGTTTCTGACGCGGCCGAACTTCCTGGGGGAGCACCTCTACCTGCGCGCGATCATCGCCCCGGTCTATGCGGCAGGGGAGTTGATCCTTGATCACCGGCCCACCACGAACAGCGCCTTCGGCCTCGGGCTCGGCGGCGGCCTCTTCGCCGCCAGCCACGCCTCGTTCCGGGACGGCCATTACGAAAAAGGGCAATCGTTCTCTGGCAACTTGGCCGAAGCGACGCTTGCCTACTACCTGCGTGGCCCATTGATTGCCGGCGTCCTGCCGCTCGAGGCCCAGATCCGTGTGCGCCCTACGTACGTCATATACGACCGCGACCATGACACATCGCGCCGCTTCCGCCTGCCTGAGGACTCTACGATCTACCGGGTACGTGCGGGCATTCGAGTGGGGGGCATACCGCCGGACCTCTTTCCAGGATTCGCCGCAGAACTGTCGCTGTGGCACCAGATCAGCTACCGCGAAGACGCCGGCCGCTACGGCCTTCCGGAGCAGCCGCAGGAGACCAAACACGTCACGCAGGAGACGTGGATGCGTCTGGGAGGGATCTACTCGTTCCAGGGCACACAAGCGAGCGCGTTCCTGAACGCGGGCATCGCCGAGGACAGCGACCCCCTTTCGGGGTTCCGCCTGGGCGGTGGCCTCCGCCTGCGCGCAGAATTTCCCTTCATGTTGCACGGCTACAACGTTAACGAGATCTTCGCACGACGCTTCTGGCTGGTGAACCTCGCCTACCGGTTTCCGATCTGGCCCGGTCAGGATCGCGTCAAGCTCCAGCTCCTGGCCGACTACGCGCGGGTTAGTTACATCCCGAGCTATCGCCTGCCCCACAGCGGCCTCGCCGGCGTCGGCGCCAACCTGTCGGTTGCCCTCACGAAGCGGATCACACTGGTTGCAGGGTATGGCTATGGCATCGATGCGCCACGCGACCGCGGCTTCGGCGGCCACGAGGTCAGCACGCTGTTAGAGTTCAAGTATTAGGCGCGCGGCTAGCCTGCGTGGGTGTGTCGGCTGGTCTGACACGCCCTCGTTGCGCCGATGTCGCGACATGCCACCCCATGGGCGAACGGGCGGCGTACCGCGTCTCGCCGTAGAGGATTCGCTCAAGCCAGAGGTTGGAGTGTCCGCCCGGGATGGCTCGGTCGATCCGGATCGGGAGGTTGTCCCGGTTTCCGGGGTTCAGTTCCGATCAGAACAAGAAAGATGATGCCTAAGAGGTAGACGCTCGAGATGAGATCCGGCGTCTTCAGGGATAGGAGTCTCGGCATGAGGGAAGCATAGGGCAAGCCACCCACGATGATAAGCGGCAGTTGAAAGCGCGAATGAGAAAAAGGATCTTTTTTATTTGTGGTTCGATGAATCAGACAACCCAGATGCACCAGATCTCCGAGCATCTGCCCGAGTACGAGCACTCCTTCTCGCCTTACTACGTCCACGGCTTTGACGAGATTCTTCGAAGACTCGGGTTGATCGAGTTCACGATCTCAGGGAACAAACTGGCGGGACGCTGCCGGAGGTATCTTCAGGATCATGGCCTCCCCATCGACTACCAGGGAAGGAATCGG
>DATMXF010000052.1:0-4903 GCA_035561835.1 Patescibacteria group bacterium | reverse complement strand
GGCGTGAGCCGTCGAGCGTCGTCCTTTCGGGCCGTGCCCGGGACGTTGCAGCCTGCCTGGGGATCACGCAGATGCTTGTCACCCTCACGCACGATGGCGACTACGCAATGGCCTGTGTGGTGGCCACTGACGGCAGTTAAGATGCGCGCGCCGAGGAGGGAGCGATGGCCGTAAACGTGGTGACGGCTGGTCAGATGCGAGAGCTCGATCGACGGGCGACGGAGGAGTACGGCATCCCGTCGTTGCTGCTGATGGAGAACGCAGGACTCCAGGCGGTTCTGGAATTAGAGCGCGTGTTCCCGCGCCTGACGCAACGCCGCGTCGCCATTGTCTGCGGCAAGGGCAACAACGGCGGCGATGGGTTCGTCGTAGCCCGCCATCTTTTCAACCGCGAGATCGCGGTCAAGGTATTGCTGCTGGCTCGCCGGGCGGATGTGAAAGGGGATGCCAGGACGAATCTCGAGATTATTCAAAAATGTGGCGTACCGATCTATGAAGTGACGACCAGTCAGGCGCTTGAGGCGAGACGAGGCGCAATCGAAGAAGCCGACATCGTTGTGGATGCCATCCTGGGAACCGGGACGACCGGGCCCGCGAAAGACCTCTTCGTCGAAGCCATTGAACTGCTCAACCAATCCGGCAGGTCGATTGTGGCCCTCGATATCCCATCCGGCCTGAATAGTGATGAAGGGAGCATTCCGGGACCGAGCATCAACGCGGACCTCACCGTCACCTTCGGCCTGCCCAAGCGGTGTGTGATCCTTTATCCGGCGGCCTCTTACGCCGGTCGGGTCGTGACGGTGGATATCGGTCTGCCAAGGCCGCTGCTCACCGATCCGATCCTTGATGTGTCGCTGGTGGAGACCAGGGACGTTGTCGGCGCGCTCCCGCGACGCGACCCGAATGCCCACAAAGGGACCTATGGTCACGCTTTGGTCGTGGCCGGCTCGCCGGGTAAGACCGGCGCGGCGGCGATGTGCGCGTTCTCGACGCTCCGAATCGGCGCTGGGTTGGTCACGCTGGCGTTGCCGGAGAGCCTGAATGACGCAATGGAGGCGAAGCTCACAGAGGTTATGACTGAACCGCTCCCCGAGACCGGGGAGCGGACGGTGGCTTTTGCCGCCCTGGACAGGGTCCTGGAGCTGGTGAAGGGCAAACGGGTGGTGGCGATCGGTCCGGGGCTCTCGATTCATCCTGAGACCGCTGAGCTGGTCCGGGCCGTCTTGAATACCGCCAAGGCGCAGATCGTGGTAGATGCCGATGGAATCAACGCGCTTGGACCAAATCTGGAAGTGTTGCGTAATCTGGCACTTCCGCCGATCCTTACCCCCCATCCTGGAGAGCTTGCCCGTTTGCTCGGCATCGACCGTGATGAGATAGCCAGGAACCGGATTCCGATCGCGCAAAAGGTCGCGACGAGCTTCGGCGTGTACCTGATATTGAAGGGTGCCCGTACCCTGATTGCGAGTCCGGATGGTCGCGTGGCAATCAACATGACCGGGAACGCGGGGATGGCGACGGGCGGAACCGGTGACGTATTGACGGGGCTGATCGCCGGTCTCCTCGCCCAGGGCGTCGATGCCGATATGGCGGCGAAGGCCGCAGTCTACCTGCACGGCGTGGCCGGGGATCTGGCGGCCGAGGCGGTCGGCCAGGAGGCGATGGTGGCCTCCGATCTGATGGCGCAGATCCCGGAGGCCATTCGACAACTGAAGTCCCATACAACAGCGCATGAACTAAACAGGTAGATAGACTAAAGGCTGAAGACTGAAGTCTGGAGGGAGCAGGGAGTCATACCTAAAGGCCTTCAGCCTTCAGTCTATACCCCTGACCGCTATTTACAAAGGAATGACTGGCTTGTTTGAGCAGGAGAGGGTGGTCGTCTATCACTCCACCTCACCCGAGCAGACGCGCGCACTGGGCGAGGCGGTAGGCAGACTCGCGGATGCAGGCGACCTGATCGCCCTCGTCGGCGAGCTCGGAGTCGGGAAAACCCTCTTCGTCGGGGGACTGGCTGGCGGGCTTGGGATCGACCCGGCGACGTACGTGAGCAGTCCGACCTTCACCATCATGCACCGCTACTGTGGTCGTCTTCCCCTCTACCATATCGACCTGTACCGTATCGAGACTCCGGAGGCCTTTCTCAACTTGGGGCTGGATGAGTATCTGCAGCGAGATGGTGTGGCGGCGATCGAGTGGGCTGAGCATGGATGGGGGTACTTGCCGAAGGAGATGCTGACGTTCAGACTTCGGCATACCGGACCGGATACGCGGGAGATCGAGATCGTTCCGATTGGTGATCGATACGTGAGGCTGGTTCGTGAGTTGATGCGCGATGTGACAGTGGCCGGATGAATCGCCGTCAGGTGGTCGCCTGGACCCTGTATGATTTTGCGAACTCATCCTTTGCCGCGGTCATCGCGGCAACCATCTATGCGACCTATTATGCCCAGGTAGTTGTCGGCAACGTCCATGGGGAGGGCGATCTGTGGTGGGGACGACTGGTCTCCATGTCGATGGCCATTGTGGCGCTGATCGCCCCCATCCTGGGGGGTATTGCCGACCGGGCCGGCATCCGTAAGCGCCTCTTCTGTGCCGCCACCTACCTGAGCGTCGGCGCCACCGCATTGATGGCGACCGTAGAGCAGGGGATGGTTCTCCGGGGATTTGCGCTGGGCGTCGTCGGCATGGTGGGCTTTGAAGGGGCGCTGGTGTTTTATAACGCCTATCTCCCGGACATTGCCCCGCGGCAGTGGCAGGGGCGCGTCTCGGCCTACGGCTTTGCGGTCGGCTACGCCGGCTCAATCGTCGCCCTTCTCGTGGCCCTCCCATTTGCGAGGGTGGGCGCGCTCGGCTGGTGCTTTCTCTCAACGGCGGCGCTCTTCGGACTCTTTGCCCTCCCAGCCTTCGTGATCCTTCCGGAGGATCGGCGCGGCCAGGTCGGGATTATTGAAGTGGTCCGCGAGAGTATTCTGGGTACCGCGCGGACGATTAGAGACGTTCTCACGTTTCGTGAATTGCGGCGTTTTCTCGGCGCCTATCTGTTGTATGAGGATGGTGTCAATACGGTCATCTTCTTCTCCTCGATCTTTGCGGCCAGGACGCTTGGCTTTGGGATGGCGCAGTTGATCGGTCTGTATCTCCTTGTTCAGGCGACGGCATTGGTCGGAGCCTTCCTGTGGGGAAAGCCTACTGATCGCTTTGGTCCGAAGGTCGTTGTGCTCTGCATGTTGGTTCTCTGGATCGGCGTGGTGATCGCCGCCTATTTTGTCGAGGCGCAACAGCAGTTTTACCTCGTTGCCGCAGTCGCGGGATCCGGCCTCGGCGCCATCCAGGCCGCAAGCCGAACCTTCATGGCCAGCCTGATCCCGAAGGGGCGAGAGGGGGAGTTCTTCGGCTGCTATGCCCTCTGCGGAAAGACCGCGTCCATTTTCGGGCCTCTCGTCTTCGGCGCAGTATCCTACACCCTGGCAGGTAACCAGCGCGTGGCGATTCTTGCCGTCGGCCTGTTTTTTCTCATCGGTCTCATCCTGCTGCTGCGCGTCCGAGCCGGGGGACCGACCAGTCGGGCTGGAGAGGTGATCGCCGGCGTGTCTTGTACCAACATCTGATCGTGCTGAGGCCCTTGCCGGAATATGCTGTCTGTAGTATCGTCAAATTACTATGCTGGTGATGGGGATAGACACGTCGACACTGCAGGGCGGGGTGGCCCTTGTATCAGGGCAGGGAGTGATCTGCGACTATACGCTGAATGTCAAGGCGACCTACAGCGAGCGACTGCTGCCGTTGATCGATCGAGCCTTGCAGGATGCTGGAATAACGTTGAACCACGTTGAAGGTCTCGCTGTGGCAGTTGGGCCGGGCTCGTTCACAGGCTTGCGAATCGGGCTGAGCACCGCCAAAGGCCTGGCGATTGCGGGAGGTCAACCGCTTGTCGGCGTGTCGACCCTTGAAGCCATGGCATGGACGCTGCCGTTCTGCGCGTATCAGGTCTGTCCCACCCTCGATGCCAGGAAAGGCGAACTCTACTGTGCGCTGTTTCGCTATGAAAGGGATCGGCTGATCCGCCTGACGGACGATGCGGCTGTGGCGTCGGAGAGGCTGTTCAGTCAGATCCAAGAGCCGACCGTCTTCCTTGGCGATGGGCTGGCATCCTACGAAGGTCTTGTGCAATCTCAACTGAAAGAGTTGGCACTCTTCCCCCCTCTTATCGGGTGTGGAGGACGCGCTGCTGCTGTGGCAGAACTCGGACGCCGCCGTCTCCTGCAAGGCCATCGGGATGATCTTGCACACTTGGCCCCCCAGTACCTGCGGTCGTCTGAGGCGGAATTACGACGCCTCAATAGGTGATAACGGATGGAAACGAGTGGTAATGGGAAGGACGGCTCAATTCGTTGCTATGCGTTTCCACCCATTATTTTGCGCCTTAGACGATGAACAAGACGAGACTCGAAGTTACGTGCGATTCGATGCGGAGAGCAGACCTGCCGGAGGTCCTGGTTATTGAGAGCCTCTCGTTTGCCGAACCGTGGACCGAGGAGATGTTTGTGCACGAACTGAGCTCCACGCAGATCGCCGAATCACTTGTGGCACGAGTGGACGACGGTGTGGGAGAGCGGATCGTGGGTTTCTTGTGCGCGTGGATCGTCAGCGGGGAGTTGCACATCAATAATCTTGCCGTACATCCGGGCTATCGAGGTCGTGGGATCGCTTCGCAACTGCTGGACGCGATGCTTGTTCGAGCTTATGCCAAGAGTGTCACGGTAGGCTATCTGGAAGTAAGGGCGTCGAACGAGGCGGCTGCTGCGCTGTACAAGTGTTACGGCTTTCAGCCGGTCGGCCGCCGTCGCAACTACTACGATCACCCGCGCGAAGATGCCATTGTCATGCGCCGGCAGCCGCT
>DATMXF010000051.1:0-23509 GCA_035561835.1 Patescibacteria group bacterium | reverse complement strand
CCAACCGAGAGGCAATGGGGGAACCGGATCAGGGAGCATCGCTGCCACCTTGGACCGGCGTCAGACAGCCGATCACAGCGGCGCCTATGGTGCCGACGCCTGCCGTCGCCAACAAGCGGTTGTCGCTGGATTTCAAAGGGGCCGACCTCGATGATCTGCTGCGCCTCATCTCTGAGGTGAGCGGTCTGAATATTGTTGTCGCGCACGGCATGAAGGATCGAAAGGACCGTGACGTCACGGTGCGTCTGAATAATGTCGAGTGGCGCCAGGCGCTGGATGTGATCCTTCGAGCCAAGGGCCTCAGCTACGAACAGGACGGCAATCTGATCTATGTGGGTTCGAAGAGTGAGATCCAAAAGAGCAAGGAAGAGCGGGCAAAAGATATTGAGCAGACAGCGCTCAAAGAGTTGCGCATAGAGGAAGAGAAACGAAGGGCGCAGGAAGCGAGACAGAAGGTTGAGGACGAGAGGCGGAGAAATGAAGAAGATGAGCGGCGTTACGCTCAAGAGCCTCCGTGCACGAGAGTCATCCGCTTGGCGTACGTGAAGGCCCAAGAGGCGAGAAAGCATCTGGAACGGCTCAAGACGCGACGGGGCCACATTGACCTGGACGAGACGACCAACAGCCTGATCGTCAACGATGTGGAATCTGCGTGTCAGAAAATGGCCGCACTGGCTAAGGATCTCGATACGCCGCTGAAGGAGCCCTTCGTCACCAGACTGCTGCCGTTTAATTATGCGAAGGCGCTTGATCTGAAAACTCATCTGAGCGCGCTAAAGACGAAGGATGGTAGTGTGATCGTCGATGAGCGATCGAGTCGGATCATCGTGAAGGACCTCCCCGAGGCCGTAGAGCGGATGGAGGCGTTTCTCAAGCAGATCGATATTCCGACTCCGCAGGTCCTGATCGAAGCAAGGATTGTCGAAGCCACACGTAAATTTTCACAGAGCCTCGGAATTCAATGGGGAGGGACGGGAATTCCAACGAAATCGGGGAGTGCCACAGGGACGACGGTTTTCGGTGGAACTACCAACTCATTGCAATTCCCGAAGGATTCCGGGCTTCCCACGACGACCGGTGGAGGGATCCCCTTCGAGTCAGTGCCGCTCGCCCTAAACCTCCCAGCAACGTCGCCCCACCTTGCGATCGGCATGACTATCGGCAGCCTTGCTAACCGGTTCCTTGTCGGAGCCCAGCTTTCGGTGGCAGAGAACCAGGGAAAGATTAGAACGCTATCGTCACCCAGGGTGGCAACTCAGGACAATGAAGAAGCGGAGATCAAACAGGGGACACAGGTCCCGTATACCACTATCGACGCCTCAGGGAGAACGGTTGTTCAGTTCCAGGATGCCTTTATCAAACTAAAGGTGAAGCCCCACATCACACCCGATGGCCGGGTCTCGATGAAGGTTGAGGCAGAGCGTTCCTTCCCAGGGCAGCAGGTTAACTTTACCGGAGGATTTGTCTTCCCCATCAACACGCGTAAGGCCACCACCAACATCATGGTTCAGAACGGCTCTACTGTCGTGATCGGCGGTCTGCTTCAATCCAGCGAGACACTTATTACAGATCAAGTGCCGGTGCTCGGCGACATCCCAATTCTCGGTTGGCTTTTCAAGCGCCGCGCGATCGGACCGGATGAGCGCGTGGAACTTCTGATTTTCCTTACGCCCTCTGTTCTCCAGGAGTCTCGGCTTTAGCGTAGAAAAACAAGGGTATAGGGTATAGGGTATAGGGTATAGGACGCGATGCCATGAAAACCTTCCAGTCCGGAACGCTCGCCGTGTTGCTCATCGTTGGGTTGTTCTCCGCCGCGAATGCTGAATACCTGATCTACCTCAAAGGCGGGCATTTCATCGTCGCTGATGATTGCACCTTTTCAACCAGCCATGGGGGCGGAAATGGTCCGGAGACCGGCGAGCAGCCCATTGGAGCCGACGAACGCAACTCAGACATTGCCAAGGACTGTACGCAGGGAAAACCGGCGGGCCGTATCTTTTGGAGCACAATCAACGGGAACGTCGGAGAGGTGAACCCTGACGATGTCTACGCTATCTTCGGAGCAAAAAGCCTCCCAGCGATTAAGCCGTCGAGCACGACCATGCCGTTGGAGGATTATCTGATCACCAATCGTGGCGAGAGCTTTGTAAATGCCAAGGTTGTTGAAGAGCGGGGCGTCGAGGTCTACGGATTGAAGCGAGACGATCTGGCTAAGTTGAATCGACGAGGTATCATCGAGATTGCGCCTGAACGTCTGGCAAGGGGCCGTTCGGGTGAAGGGCTGTGTCCTGGGGAGCCGTTTGAATTCTCCGTGACTGAGGTCCAGATTATAGACGGCCATCTGATCGGGGTCGTCACAAACCTCTCCAAGACTCCATGGAAGCCGTGGATCGACGTTGAAGTCACTGCAAAAGGAAGACGCCGAGGTAAGTTTCAGATCGAGGATCCGGTTGTCCATGCCCCGTTGCCGAACGTTCTCGCGCATGATGAGAGCACCTCGATCGATCAGTCGGTTCCAGTCAGATTGCTCAAAGAGTTGGAGCAGATCAAAGACGCCGACTCGGGCGTTCGGCTCTGCTATCGAAAGATCAAGACTACTGCTGAGTCATCGGCTAAGTGAGTAGTGCCCACCTGACTCTCCTCTCCAACCTGCTTGTCGGCTGGATTTTCCCTTTTATCACGCTACTAGTTGGAGTACAATCCGGCCTGTAAAGGACCCGTCATGCGTAAGCTCCTGAAATATTTCTTTTTGGTCACATGGCTGCCTGTGATCGGGGTCGCTGCTCTCCTGAGCTGGGGGTTCCCTGGTCCGCGTGACCTTGCAGCCGGGGCCGGGCGGATGATCCTTTCGCTGGGCGATGATTCCTATCTCACCTGGTCGGAGGTGGAATCGACGACCGGCGCAGTTGTAAAACGCGAACTCGGAGAGTCTCCGCTGGCTGCATTCTCACTGGTCATCCTCTCAAACGCGAGCTATGGCAGCCTACCGGAGGCTGTGCGCGATGGACTTGCAGACTATCTGGCGCGCGGAGGCGCTGTACTGGTGACCGGCGGAAAGCAATCGTATGGGAGCGGAGGGTACGCCGGTACCGCGTTGGCGGACCTTTTGCCGCTCAAGCCACGGAGGGATGACTTCGGCTACAACCCGTATGGCCCGACTCTTCTTCTTCAGCCCAGGCACCCGATTCTCCAAGGGGTCGCGCTTCCACCCATGGGCTACTTCAATGACCTCGAGTTGAACAGTGGAGCGGTGGAAATCGCTCAGTATCGTAAGGGATCCAAGGCCGCGTTTGCGGGAGGGGGAGATCCTGGCGGAAGGGAGATAGCGGGAGGCGGACGGCGGACGATGCCGCTGATTGCAGAGAAGAGCGTGGGTCAGGGCACAATCCTGGCGATTGCCCTGGATATGGCTCTGCCCTTGGATAAGGATGTCTGGAAGGATCGAGATCGCTTCGCGCGGAACTGTATCGAGTATCTGTTGCAGCGCTCAGGGATCCAGCCGCGAGGGGTGAGCGAGCACGATCGCGGAGTGATCATATGTTGCGTTACCTGACTGCCGGCGAAACCCACGGTCCTATGCTGACGACGATCCTTGAGGGTATCCCGGCGAATCTTCCGATCGCCGCCCAGGAGATCACGTGTGACCTTGTAAGAAGGCAGCAGGGGTATGGGCGCGGCGGTAGGATGCGCATCGAAAAGGACGAGGCCAACATTGTGGGCGGCGTTCGTCACGGTCTGACCCTGGGTGGCCCGATTGCCATCCTGATCGCGAATCGTGATTGGGACAACTGGAAGCTCACGATGGATCCGACGCCGGCTGGAAGGGAGGCCGATCCAAAAGAACCCGTCACCAGACCAAGACCGGGACACGCGGATTTGGCCGGAGCGCTCAAGTACGGGCAACAGGATATCCGCAATGTACTTGAACGAGCCAGCGCCAGAGAAACGGCCGCACGTATGGCTGTCGGGGCCGTCTGCAAGCGGTTACTGCTGCAGTTCGGCGTTGAGGTGTTCAGTCATGTCTTGGCGATCGGCGGGATCGAGGCCAAGACCGATGGCCTCTCGTTTGCGGAGATTCGAGAGCGCGCAGAACTCTCCCCAGTGCGATGTGCGGATCAGCAGGCGGGTGATGCGATGATGCGAAAGATCGATGAGGCAAAGAGTAGGGGCACCAGCCTCGGGGGTGTATTCGAGGTAGTCGCGCTCAATCCGCCGGTTGGGCTCGGTAGTTATGTGCAATGGGACGATAAACTCGACGGTCGGCTTGCGCAGGCGGTGATGAGCATTCAGGCGATCAAGGGGGTGGAGATCGGTCTGGGGTTTGAAGGGGCCAGGCGCTTCGGGTTTGAAACGCATGATGAGATCTTCTACGAGGACGGTCGCTTCATGCGGAGGACCAACCGGGCCGGTGGGTTGGAGGGGGGAATGTCGAACGGCGAACCGATTGTCGTTCGGGGCGCAATGAAGCCGATTGCCACGCAGTACGCGCCAATGGCCTCAGTCGATCTGCATACGAAAGAGTCGTTTCAGGCGAGTGTCGAGCGATCGGATATCTGTGCGGTCCCTGCCGCCGGGGTGGTTGGGGAGGCCGTTGTGGCGTTTGAGATTGCGCGTGCATTTCGTGAAAAGTTCGGTGGCGACAGCCTTGAGGAGATGACACGCAATTACCAGGCCTATGTCGCGGCTATCCGGGAACGCTGATATGAAAATTGTGCTCACCGGGTTCATGGGAACAGGGAAGAGTGCGGTAGGCTGTCGGCTGGCGGAACGGCTCGCGCTACCCTTTATCGATCTGGATGCCGCGATTGAAACGGCGGCGGGCATGACGATCCCGGAGATTTTCGCGTCGGAGGGAGAGCCCGGCTTCAGGCGAAGAGAACGGGAGCTGATTGCGAGCCTGACGAATCGTGGAAATTGTGTGATTGCCACAGGCGGCGGCGCCGTACTTGACCCGGAGAACGTGTCGAACCTCAGAACCGGAGCGGTCCTCATCTGCCTTACGGCCGAGCCCGCTGTCATTCTGCGGCGGCTGGGAACTGATACGTATCGTCCCCTTTTACACACTCCGGATCGGCTCGCCACAATCCGCGAGCTGCTGGAGCGGCGATCTCCTGCCTATACACAGGCCGATCTCTCCATTGACACGAGCGAGGCGGGCATAGAGGAGATCGTCGACCGAATCGTGTACCATCTTCGCCTGGAACCAGTTGTGAGCCTGGATAGAGGGTGATGAGAAGTACAGCCAGAGTCCCTGTCGCGCTCGGCAGCAGGAGTTACGACATTGTGGTCGGTAGTGGGCTGCTGAAGCAACTGGGTACCCTCTGCGGTGAGCTGCTGCTCGGCAGGCGAGTGATGATCGTCACCAATCCTGTCGTCAATCGCCTCTACGGAGCCATGGTCTCGACCTCGCTCCGCAAGGCCGGGTTCCAGGTGGTAACCACAGAGATTCCGGCAGGAGAACGGGCCAAGTCGTTGCGTCAAGCGGCCGGCCTGTATCGGACGTTCTTGCAGAACCGAATGGATCGCCGCTCCGCCGTGGTCGCCCTGGGTGGGGGGGTAATCGGCGATCTCGCAGGATTTGCGGCGGCGACCTTTCTGCGCGGCATCCCGTTGATTCAGGTTCCAACGACACTCCTGGCCCAGGTGGACAGCAGCGTCGGCGGGAAGGTTGCCGTCAATCTGCCCGCGGGAAAGAACCTTATCGGCGCCTTCTACCAGCCCTCGCTGGTCGTGGCTGATGTTGAGACCGTAAAGTCACTGCCGCCCCGACAGATGCGGGCGGGGCTGGCCGAGGTGGTAAAATACGGGATGATTAGCGATCAGGAGCTATTCGGGTACGTTGAAACGCACCTGGATTCGATTCTGCGCGCAGAGGAAGAACCCCTGACCCATCTCGTGACCCGCTCATGCGCGATTAAGGCGCACGTCGTCGAACAGGATGAACGAGAGGAGGGAATGCGCGCAATCCTCAACTTCGGGCATACGGTGGGCCACGCCCTCGAAACTACCGGAGGATACCAACGACTCCTTCACGGTGAGGCGATCGCGATCGGCATGGTGGTGGCGACCATGCTGTCGGTAAACCGCGGCCTGTGCGAACGCGAAGATCTGGATCGGCTACGGACGCTCCTGACGAGAATCGGACTCCCAACAAGGGGATCTGTTGATACGACAAGTCTCGTACAAGCAATGCGTTATGATAAAAAGGTGAGAAATCAGATGATCTATTTTGTCTTAACCAAGGGGATCGGCCATGTGATATTGGCGGCCATCTCAGATCTCGGTGAGCTGAGGGCCGCCCTCCGTGCTGCGTGGGGTGTGTGACATGGATGAGGCAAGGCGCAGCTCCGGAAGACGGATTCTGGTGCTGAACGGTCCCAACTTGAATCTGCTGGGCCGCCGCGAACCGGACCAGTATGGGCGCACCACCCTGAAAGAGATTGAGGATCAGTTGAGGGCCTATGCCGACTCGCAAGGGGCCGAAATCCGTTTCATTCAATCCAACCATGAAGGCGAGCTGATTGATACAATCCATCAGGCGATAGGTTGGGCTGACGTCATGATTGTGAACGCCGGCGGCTTGACCCATTCGAGCGTCGGACTGCGGGATGCGATCCTTGCTTCCGCCATTCCGACGGTCGAGGTGCATCTGTCGAACATCTACCGCCGCGAGGAGTTCCGTCATCGCTCGTTGATTGCCGCTGTCGCCGCCGGACAGATCACGGGATTCGGCGCCTTCAGTTATCGACTGGGAATAGAGGCTGCTCTTCACCTGCTCGACAAGAGAGGGTGATAAATAAGATGAAGACGTTCGTATTGTTTACCTACGGAGAAAAGAGATGATGATTTCTGGAGGAGATCTGCGCCCTGGGGTGAAGGTCGAATTGGATGGAAGCCCGTTCATTGTGACAGACTTTCAGTGGGTCAAGCCCGGCAAAGGCGGGGCCTTCATGCGCACCAAGCTGAAGAATATGAAGACCGGCGCCATCATCGACCGCACCTTCAGGACTGAGGAGAAGCTCCCGAAGGCAGAGGTGGAGGACCGAAAGGTGCAATTCCTCTACCATGACGGTGACGTCTACCACTTTATGGATACGGAGAGTTTCGATCAATTCACGATGGACGAGAAACAGCTCGGCGAGGCCAGCGGCTTCCTGAAGGAAGAGATGATCATTTCGGTCATGAGCCATCGCGGGGAGCCTATAGGCGTGGTACTGCCGACCTTCGTTGAGCTCAGGGTCACCGAGACCGAACCGGGTTTCCGTGGCGACACGGCAACCGGAGGCTTCAAGCCGGCGACACTCGAGACGGGCGCCACGATCCAGGTACCGCTGTTTATCAACATCGGTGATCTCCTGCGCGTCGACACGCGTACCGGCGCTTATGTGGAGCGAGCCTGAGGACCGTGATTGCTTGGCAGGCTTATCGCCTGTGTGTCATCACCGACCGTCAGTTGGGGCGCGGGCTGAGCCACCTTGACATGGCGGCGCGAGCGGTAGAAGGTGGCGCGTCGATGATCCAGCTTCGGGATAAGGTGACCGGACCCCGTCAACTTCTCTCGGAAGCGCGTCAGATCACCCAACTGTGTCGAGCGCGCGGGGTCTGCTTCATTGTCAACGATAGACTGGATCTGGCACTCGCAGCCGATGCCGACGGAGTCCACCTTGGACAGGACGACCTGCCGCCTCAAGCTGCGCGGGCTGTCCTGGGGACAAGCAAGGTTCTGGGGGTTTCTACCCACTCCCTTGAACAGGGCCTTCGGGCCGCAGAGCAGGGCGCCGATTATCTCGGTATCGGACCGATCTTTGCGACTGGAACGAAGGCTACCGGGTATGAGCCAAGGGGTTGCGATATCATTCGACAACTACGGACCCGGATCGATCTCCCGATCATGGCTATCGGCGGCATCACATTGAGCAACGTCGGAGAGGCCATTACCGCCGGGGCCACTGGCGCTGCGGTGATCTCCGCGATTGTTGGCGCTGATGACATTACGGCAGCGACACAGGCCTTCGCGACCGCGATTCAGCAGACGGAAGGCCGGCACTGAGCATCATGAGAACCCCCCAACCCCCTTTCGCAAAGGGGGGGGATACGGAGGGATTCGTCTGAAGCTGACGGCTGAGCGCTGATGGCTGGCCGCTATTATCTAAGGTAAATAATAAGGTGTCATGTGTAACTATCTGTCGATACGCTACTTCTATCGAGGAGGGAAAGATGGGACGGCAGGGGTTGTGGTCGTGGAACGCTCTCGCGTTTATGCTGCTCATCGCCGCAAACGCCCACGCGGCCGGTACGATAAAAGTTGGTGTGGCCGGTCCACTGACGGGCGATCAAGGTGCGTTGGGGCTGGAGCTGAAGAACGGCGCCATCATTGCCGTGGAGGAGTGGAATGCTAAAGGAGGTCTGCTCGGGCAGAAGATCGAGATCGTCTGGGGTGACGACCAACACGATCCGAAGCAGGCCGTTGCGGTCGCCAACAAGTTCGTGAACGAAGGGGTCGTCGGGGTGATCGGCCATTTCAACAGTAGTTGTTCGATCCCGGCTTCTACAATCTATCGCGACGGCAAGGTTGTTCAGCTTACCCCCGCGTCGACCAATCCGCAATTTACCGAGCGCGGTCTGTGGAACGTCTTTCGCGTATGCGGGCGAGATGACCAGCAGGGTAGTGTGGCGGCCAACTTCATTGTGAAGAGGCTGAAGAAGGCCAAGGTCGTGGTCCTGCACGACAAGACCACATACGGACAGGGACTGGCCGATGAAACGGTGAAAGCGCTGGAAAAGGCCAAGACCAAGCCGGTCTATTACGGCAGCATCACGCAGGGTGACAAAGACTACCGACCGGTTCTGACCGCCGTCAGGCAGAGTGATCCGGAGGTCCTCTTTTACGGCGGCATCTATCCGGAGGCCGTCCTGCTTACCAAGCAGATGCGCGAGCTGGGGATGAAAACGATCTTTGTCAGCGGCGACGGCGTCTGGGCCAAGGAGTTCATTGAGATCGGCGGAAAGGCGGCGGAAGGCGCCTTTATCACCTTTACACCGGACCAGACGAAGATCAAGGAAGCCCAGGGAGTCATTCAGCGACATAAAGAAAAGTTCGGGACCGCGGTGGGGGCCTACACCGTATACAGTTATGTGGCCGCTGTACTCCTCTTTGACGCGATTGCTGCGACTCAATCGACCGATGGCGTCAAGATCGCGGACCATATCAAGAAGACGAAATGGAAAACCGCTCTCGGACCGATCGAGTTCGACAAGAAGGGCGACGTACTCATATCGCCCTACGTAGTCTGGGAGGTAAAGAACGGGAAGTTTGTGGAACTTCGATAGGCGGGAAGGGATACTCGTATTCTAAAAAGGAGGGGAAGGGAGCGATCTCTTCCCTCTCTTTGTATTGAGGGGAGATGCTGCTTCAACAGTTGGTGAACGGGTTGACGCTCGGCAGTGTGTATGCGCTGATCGCGCTAGGCTACACGATGGTCTACGGGATCATCGAGCTGATTAACTTTGCCCACGGCGAAGTGTACATGTTGGGCGCCTATATCGGGATCGTGACCTTCAGCCTCCTGACCACACTGCATCTGACATCCCCCGATTCCGCCGTCACCCTCGTCTGCATGATGATTGCGGCGATCCTGTTCTGCGGCGCCTGCGGCATCACCATCGAACGGCTGGCCTACCGGCCCCTGCGCACGGCCCCGCGTCTGTCTCCCCTCATCAGCGCCCTGGGGGTCTCAATCTTTCTGCAGAATTTTGTCATGCTGGCCCAGGGCCCTCGGGATAAGGGATTCCCCGAACTGTTCATCCAGGGTGGGCTCGATCTGCCTGGCGGCAGGATCAGCGCAATCCAACTCTTCATCATGGCCACCTCGGTCCTGATGATGGTGGGGCTGCACCTGCTGGTGCGTCGGACCAGGATCGGCAAGGCGATGCGGGCAACGGCCCAGGATAAACAGATGGCCAGTCTGGTCGGCATCGATGTGAACCGGGTGATCAGCGTGACGTTCCTTATCGGATCGGCGCTCGCGGCAGTGGCGGGAGTGATGGTCGGGATGTACTATGGTTTGATTAACTTCTATATCGGCTACATCGCCGGAGTCAAGGCCTTTACCGCCGCTGTGCTGGGGGGGATCGGCAGCATTCCCGGCGCGATGCTCGGGGGGGTGCTGCTGGGTCTCATTGAGAGTCTCGGCGCCGGCTATATCTCCAGTGAGTATAAAGACGTCTTCGCATTCGCCATCCTGATTGTGGTGCTGATCTTTCGCCCCACTGGCCTATTGGGGACAGATACCTCAAAACGCGCCTAGCCGACTATGCGAATCGTGTCGCGTTCCGTTCCACTGTACCGCCGCCCTATGGTAAGAATTATCCTGACCAGTCTGTGGTTGGGGCTGCTGTCGCTGCCTCTCATGATTGAGCTGGACGCCGCGTATTTTGGTCTGAAACGTCCGCTTATGGTAACCGGCGTTGTGGCAACGCTCGGCCTCATACAGTGGTTCGTGTCTCAGTGGGGACGAGCCTCACCAGTGTGGGCGGATCGCCTGGCAGAGGCCGGTGGGGCCACCTTTCGTGGTCTGATCCGGCGTATCGACCGTCGCCTGCTGTACGTCCTGGCGTTCGCCGCTGCGGTTGTGATCCCCCTTGGTCTGAACCGGTATTACATCGATGTGTTAACCCAGGTAGGGATCTATGCGACGCTGGCGCTCGGACTCAACATCGTCGTGGGCCTGGCAGGGCTGCTGAATCTCGGCTACATCGCGTTTTATGCGGTGGGGGCGTATGCCTACGGCCTGCTCGCAACCCGTGCCGACGTCTCGTTCTGGCAGGTCCTGCCGCTCGGAGGGGTTCTGGCGGCCGTCTTTGGCGTCCTGCTCGGCTTCCCGGCCCTGCGCCTGCGGGGAGACTACCTGGCTATTGTCACGTTGGGATTCGGTGAGATGATCCGGATCGTACTGAACAATTGGGACAGCCTTACGGGCGGACCCAACGGGATCATCGGCATCGCGCGTCCGAGCCTCTTCGGGTTTACCTTTTCCCACCCGATTCACTATTACTATCTGATCCTGGCTGTTGTCCTGCTGACCATCTTCTCGGTTGATCGACTCAATCAGTCGCGTCTCGGGCGGGCCTGGACCGCGATGCGCGATGACGAGGTCGCCGCGGAGGCGATAGGGATCGACCTAGTCAAGACCAAGCTCCTCGCATTCGGGCTCGGTGCGACCTGGGCGGGACTTGCGGGTGTATTCTTCGCGAGCAAGATGACATTCATTTCGCCGGAGAGCTTTACCTTCTTTGAATCGGTGATCGTTCTCTGCATGGTGACGCTCGGTGGGATGGGCAGCATACCGGGTGTGATTCTGGGAGCGGCGCTGCTGTTGATCCTGCCGGAGATGATGCGGCAGTTTGCGCTGTATCGGATGCTGGTCTTTGGCGCGGCTATGGTTGGGATGATGGTGATGCGACCGAAAGGGCTGCTCACTGCCCGCCGACGCACGGTCCCCCTCTGGCGCAAGGGGTGTGCCGGCTCCACGGTAGTGGGTGGACCTCAGGCCACTTCGACGGAGCTCAGGCCGGGTCCTTCGACAGGGTCAGGGCGGGCCGATCCGATGTTACAACCCTCGAAAGAGGCGAGCATGACCCTGCTTGAAACGCGCAAACTCTCGGTAGATTTTGGTGGGTTGCGCGCGTTGGACATGGTTGATCTCAGCGTTATGGCAGGAAAAATCGTCAGCCTGATCGGTCCTAACGGGGCCGGTAAAACGACCTTTTTCAATTGCGTGACAGGTCTCTATGCTCCGACCTCCGGAGAGATCCGCTATCGCGGGGAGAACCTGGTCGGCGTGAAGCCGAACCATGTCGCCGGGAAGGGCGTAGCCAGAACCTTTCAGAACATCCGACTGTTCCAGGATATGACGGTACTCGAAAACGTCATGGTCGGGGGCCACTGTCGGATGCACGCTTCTGTCGTCGGCGCCATCTTGAGACCCAGGAGCGTTATTACGGAAGAGGAAGAGTTGGTGGCGAAGGCGGCTGAGTTGCTACGGTTCGTGGGTCTCCAGGACAAGAGCGAGCTGTGGGCGAGCCAGCTTCCATATGGTGACCAGCGGCGGTTGGAGATTGCGAGGGCAATGGCAAGTGATCCGAGCCTTCTACTTCTCGATGAGCCGGCCGCCGGAATGAATCCCCAGGAGACCAACGCGCTCATGGAGTTGATCTATGCGATTCGCGCCAGCGGCATCACGATTCTGCTCATTGAGCACCATATGAGACTGGTGATGGGCATCTCGGAACGGATCATGGTTCTCGATCACGGGGTCAAAATTGCCGAAGGGACATCGGAAGAGATCAGAGCAGATTCCAGGGTAATCGCCGCCTATCTGGGAAGAGAGTCGGCGCATGCTTAGCCTGAAAGAGGTGCATCTCCATTACGGCGCCATCCATGCCCTCAGGGGCGTCAGTCTTGAGGTGGAACAGGGCCAGATCGTCACGCTGATCGGCGCGAACGGGGCCGGGAAATCGTCGACGTTGATGACGATTTCGGGAATCCTGAGACTGACCAGCGGACGGATCATCTTCGAAGGCGAGGAACTGACTCACCTTCCAACCCATACCATCGTCCAGCGCGGCATTTCGCAGGTCCCGGAGGGGCGGAGAATCTTTCCAACGCTGACCGTCCTGGAAAATCTGGAGATGGGCGCCTACACCCGCGCGAAGGCCGCCGAGGTCCGTTACGACCTCGATCGGGTATTCCAGCTCTTCCCGCTTCTCAAAGACCGCCGGTCACAATTTGGCGGGACGCTTTCCGGCGGGGAACAGCAGATGCTGGCTATCGGCCGCGCCCTGATGGCGCGCCCACGGCTCCTGCTGTTGGATGAACCGTCGCTCGGGCTGGCCCCCAAATTGGTGGAGACCATCTTCGAGGTGATTCGAGAGATCAATGCCCAATCGACAACGATTCTGCTGGTTGAGCAAAACGCGCATATGGCTCTGCGGATTGCGGCCAAAGGGTATGTCATGGAGGTCGGTCGGATCGTGCTTGCCGATGACGCCGAAAAACTTATGGCCAACGGTGAGGTCCGAAGTGCCTATCTTGGAGAGTAGCGTGCAGCGTACAGCGTTCAAGGTTGAACGTGGGGCGTTTGCAGTTTGCCTGACTTTGCTCATGCTGGCCCTGTCGTGGGCTTCACACGCGAGGGCGGAGGGAGAGTCGAGGACAACTGTTCCTGAGATCACCATCGGGGTTGTCGGGCCGATGTCGGGCGACCTTGCTCACATGGGCCGATATGTCCGGGACGCTGTTGCGCTTGCTGCCGAGGAGTGGAACGAGAAGGGGGGCATCCTGGGGCGTCGCATTCACCTCTTGCTGGAGGACGATCGTAACGATCCGTCAGAGGCGGTGGCTGCGGCAAAACGATTGGTGCAGGCGGGAGTCTGGGGGGTGATCGGCCACCTGACGTCGGCAGGCTCGCTTCCGGCGTCGGCGATCTATCACGCTGCCGGAATCCCGCAGATTACCCCCTCAAGTACCGACCCACGACTTACAGAGCAGGGGTTCATGAGCCTCTTTCGCACGTGCGGGCGGGACGATCAGCAGGGGCGAGTAGCGGCAGAGTTCGTTCTCGAGTCGCTTCGCCCGCGCCGGGTCGTGATCCTGCACGATCAGACGGGTTATGGGCGGGCGCTGGCAGAGGCGTTCAAGAAACGGATCGTACGGGCGCAGCGCGGTCTTCGTGTTACCAGTATGGTGCTGTCGTCAGAGAGGAAGGATCTCGGCTCTGCCATCGAGCAGATCAAAACGGAGGAACCGGACCTGGTCTATTTCGGGGGTTTGTATCACGAGGGCGGTCTGCTCGCGAAACGGCTTCGGGAACTGGGTATCAAGGCTACGTTAGTCAGTGGAGATGGCGTGATCGGGACGGAGTTCATCGATCTTGCCGGCGAGGCTGCGGCCGCAGGCACCTATTTGACCTTTGCCCCAGACCCGATGCTGCTGCCATCGGCCGAGGCTGCCATCAAACGCTTTCACGATCGGTATGGCGCTATCGGCCCATATACGCTATATGCGTACGACGCAGCAGGCGCCCTTTTTACGGCTATTGCCCGCGCCAAACCAAAGGCGGCATCACGGTCCCATTTGCTTCGAGTTTCGCAGAGCTTGCATCGGATGACCTATCTCGGCGCCCTCGGTGAGCTTCGGTGGGATGCTAAAGGGGATCGCGTCAAGCCGCCATACGTAATCTATCAGGTAAAGAAAGGGGGCAGCTTTCAAGGATGGTTCGAGCAGGTGACCGACCGAACGCCCAAGCACTGAGGCTTGCCGTCACACCTCAGTCTCCGTCACCGTCTGCTGTGGCGCAAGCCGCATCGGTTCTCCGTAGGGGCGGCCTGGTAGCGTTTCCTACCGATACCTTGTACGCCCTCGGAGCTGATGCCTCGAACCCCCTTGCAGTCAAGCGGGTCTTTGAGGCAAAGGGCCGTAGTCTGATAAATCCTATCCCGCTGCTGGTAGCCGATTTGACGATGGCGATCCAACTGGTTGGTGAACTGCCCGAGGCGGCCGTTCGGCTTGCCGAGCGTTGGTGGCCCGGTCCGCTTACCCTCGTCGTGACGGCGCCTCGCACGGTCTGCGCGCTGCTGACCGCAGGGACCGGCCGGATCGGTCTCAGGGTCCCCGATTCGGCCGTTGCGCGTGCCCTGATCCGGCAGTTCGGCGGTCCCGTTACCGGCACAAGTGCGAATCGCTCGGGACAGAAAGATCCCATGAACGCGGATGAGGTGCTCCACCAGTTGGGAGATCAGGTAAACCTGGTCCTGGATGGGGGTCCTGTGGCCGGCGGGAGTCCCTCAACTGTCGTAGACGTTACCACGAATCCACCCGTCATTATGAGACAGGGTCCGATCCGGCAACAGGAGATTCTCAGCCTGCTGGAACGCTAGCGCGCCTGATGAAGAAGGTAAGTCTGGCATCAGGGTAAACCCTCCTGAAAGCCTTTGGAAAGTCCGCGAAAATGTGCTAAAAATAAAGTGTTATAACGGGCTACGGGACATTCCCTGAACAGATCAGCAATGATAGGCACGAGAACAATGGGGATCGAGCCGATTATTGAACGCGTTCGCGCAGCATTGCCTGGCGCGGATGTGACCCTGATACAACGAGCCTACGACTTTGCCGCCAGGGTACACAAAGGTCAGGAACGGGTCTCTGGAGAACCGTACCTCTCGCACCCGATCGCTGTAGCTGAGATTGTATCGAGTCTGAAGTTGGATGTGGCGAGCATCGCCGCCGCCCTCCTGCACGATGTGGTCGAGGATACCCACGCCTCTCTGGAAGAGGTCAAGGAGGCCTTTGGCGATGAGATCGGTGATCTTGTCGACGGCCTCACAAAGATCAGCAAACTCCCCTTCGGCAGCCGCCTGGAGCATCAGGCCGAGAGTCTTCGAAAGATGGTGCTGGCGATGTCGAAGGATATCCGGGTCATCCTGATCAAGCTGGCTGATCGGCTCCACAATATGCGAACCCTTGAACCGCTTCGGGAGGAGAAGCGTCGGCTGATTGCCCGAGAGACCCTCGACATCTACGCGCCGATCGCCCACCGCCTCGGCATCTACTGGATGAAGGCCGAGTTTGAAGATTTGGCGCTCCGCCATCTTGAGCGCCAGGTCTACCAGGATCTGTCCGCACGGATCGCAAAAAAACGACGAGAGCGCGAGAAGGATATTAATGAGGCCATTGGAATCCTTCAGCAGAAATTAACCGAGGTCGATATCCGGGCCCAAATCATCGGTCGTCCAAAGCATTTCTACAGTATTTACAAGAAGATGCGTGATCAACACAAGGAATTCGATGAGATTTACGATCTGACGGCAGTCCGGGTGATCACCGAATCGGTCAAGGACTGCTACGGGTCGCTGGGCGTCATCCACTCGCTGTGGAAACCGATTCCGGGTCGGTTTAAAGATTTCATCGCTATGCCGAAGTCGAACATGTATCAATCGTTGCACACGACAGTGATCGGCCCGGTCGGCGAACCGGTAGAAATCCAGATTCGAACCCATGAGATGCATAAAACGGCAGAGGAGGGGATCGCGGCCCATTGGGTCTACAAGGAGGGGAAGGCAGGGTTCGACCAGACCGACAAGGGGTTCGCGTGGATTCGACAGCTCCTGGAGTGGCAGCGCGATCTGAAAGACAGCCGGGAGTTCCTGGAAACGGTCAAGGTCGACCTATTCCCGGAAGAGGTCTACGTCTTCACGCCAAAAGGCGATGTGAAGACCTTTCCGAAAGGGGCGTGTCCTATCGACTTTGCCTTCGGTGTCCACTCCGACATCGGTCTGACCTGCGTGGGGGCCAGGGCGAATGGCCGCCTGGTCCCCCTGCGGTACGAATTACAACATGGCGACATTGTCGAGATCCTGACCGACTCAAAGCACCATCCAAGCCGTGACTGGCTGAAGCTAGTCAAAACCTCGCGGGCGAGGGGACGGATCAAGCAGTGGATTAAAAACGAAGAGAAGGTTCGGAGTATCAGTCTTGGAAAGGATCTGCTGGAGAAGGAGCTTCGGAGGCTCGGTAAGAGCCCCGCTCACATTCTCAAGCCGGACGCGGTTGCGAAGGTCCTCGCCGGCAATGGCTATGCAAGCCCGGACGACTTTTACGCTACCGTGGGTTACGGCAAGCTCTCTCCACGACAGGCCATCGCAAAACTCTTACCCGCAGACGAGTTGCCGCATGAAGGAGAAGTCAAGCCGGAGCGAAAGCTCCGCCAGCAGCCTGATGAGGGCGTGACGCTTCTGGGGGCACACGATTTTCTCATTCGGTTTGCCAGGTGTTGCAACCCGCTCCCAGGTGATGAGATCGTCGGATTTATCACCCGCGGACGTGGAGTGTCGGTTCACAGCGCTGACTGCTCCAACGTGGACCAGCTCCTGTACGACCCGGAACGAAAGATTAAGGTCTCCTGGGAGGCAGCACCGAAGGTCGCCCACCAGGTCAAGATCCGCGTGATGATCGGGACGGATCGGCCTGGAATCTTAGCTGCGATCAGCGCGGCAATCTCCGCGAGCAAGATTAATATTGCCCAGGCCGATATACGCGTAACAGAAGACCGGAAGGGATTGAACACCTTTACGCTTGAGGTGTCCAACCTGAAGCAGCTCGAGGGCGCGATGGGAGCGATTCGTCAGATTGATGGAGTGATGGGGGTCGAGCGCATCCGCGGCTGACTAAAAGCAGCCATCAACCCTCAGTTCTTAGCTGAAAGCTGCTTCTGTTCATCCGGCCTTTTGGACGAGCCCGGATCGCAGACAGCGGGTGCAGAGTGCGATATAGCGTCGGGCCCCATTCATAACAACGTGATGACGCGAGACGTTAATCTGCTGGCGGCGTTTGCTGACGTTGTGGGCATGGCTGACCTGACGGCTGACCTTCGGACCTCGTCCGCACATCTCACATTGGCTGGAATGCGTAATCGGCATTACAGTACCTCCGATAGTTGATAAGGATTGAATGATCGTTTACGACAAAACGGGATTATACGGCGGTCACGCAGTAAAATCAAGCACAGAAGCACGGATCTGGTTGATACGACTCATGAGGGTCATCGGCGGTCTCGCCAGGGGGCGACGGATTCTGGCTCCTCGCGGAAGAATGACGAGGCCGACATCGGACTATCTCCGCGAGGTTCTATTCAATCTGCTGGCGCAACAGGTCGAAGGCAGGACGTTTCTCGATCTGTATGCGGGAACCGGAGCGGTGGGGATCGAAGCGCTAAGCCGTGGCGCCGCGACGGCGGTGTTCGTTGAGCACAATCGGTTAGCCCTTACGATGCTGCACCGAAACCTCGACACGTCGGGGTTTCGTGACCGGGCTGAGGTAGTTCCGATGGAGGTTCTGCGGTATCTGCGCCGGGCAGTCTACGGATCACAACGATTTGATCTGATCTTTCTGGATCCGCCGTACCTGCACGCCGATGCGAAGGCGGCCATCGGCCTGATCGCGTCGATGGAGCTCCTGACGCCGACCGGCATGGCGATCCTGGAACGGTCTACGAAGGTCGTCGCTGTCCAGATCCCCGCAGGGCTGGCGCTCATTCGCGAGGTCCGGCATGGCGGCGCCGCTCTTCAACTGTATCGACGGGAGGCAATGTGACAACGCTGGCTGTCTACGCCGGAACCTTCGATCCGTTCACGGTCGGTCATATCGATATTGCCAGACGCGCGCGCCGTCTTTTTTCTCGTGTGGTGATTGCTGTAAGCACCAACCCGGAGAAAGCCGCGCTGTTCAGCCTTGTGGAGCGGCAGCGGATCATTCGGGACGCCGTCGGAGGCATGCGAGGTGTCTCTATTGACTCCTTTGACGGTTTGCTGGTGGATTATATGCATCAACGGGGCGCGCGCGTTGTCATCCGCGGTCTCCGCGCCCTCTCCGACTTCGAATACGAATTTCAGATGGCATTGATGAATCGAAAGCTGAACGAAGAGATCGAGACGGTCTTCCTTATGCCTCACGAGCAGTATTCTTACCTCAGTTCTCGACTGGTCAAGGAGGTTGCCCTACTCGGCGGGGACGTGTCCCAATTCGTCACGCCGATGGTGGAACGGATGCTCAAGGAGCGGATCGGCTCGCGTTAGCGGGTACAACGGAAACCGACTGAATACGGAGACAAGAACCATGACGGTGCATCTGTCAAGTCGCGCGAGGAATACCAGTCCCTCTGCCACGCTGGCTATGGCTGCGATCGCCAAGCAGATGAAGGCGGAAGGGATGGATGTTGTGGACTTTGGACTCGGGGAGCCGGATTTTGAAACGCCGGATCATATCAAGGAAGCGGCAATTACCGCGATCCGCGAGGGATTCACACGATACACGGCCGCGGCCGGTATCGACGAGTTAAAGCAGGCGATCATCACAAAGCTCAAGCGCGATAATGGCCTCTCCTACAACCTTGCAGAGGTGATCGTCTCGTGCGGTTCGAAGCATTCATTATTCAATATCGCCGAGGTGCTGTTTGAGTCGGGGGATGAGGTCATTGTCCCGGCCCCCTACTGGGTCACGTATACGGAACAGATTCGCCTTGTCGACGCGCGACCGGTTATCGTACCGACGCGAGAAGAAGACGGGTTTCACCTGACCCGAGAGGCGCTGGAGTCGGCCATTACACCGAAGACCAAGGCGATCCTGCTCAACAGTCCGTGTAATCCGACCGGCGCGATGATCCCGCTGGAACAGTTGCGGGCAATCGCCGCACTGGCGGTGGAGCGAGACCTGCTGGTGATTTCGGACGAGGCGTACGAGTCACTGACCTATGATGGGCATGTGCATATGAGTATCGCGTCGCTCGACGAAGAGGTGAAAAAACGAACAATTGTCGTCAACACCGTGTCCAAGGCGTACGCCATGACCGGTTGGCGGATCGGGTACGCGGCGGGACCGGCGGAGATCATCAAAGCGATGGGTACTATCCAAGGCCAGGTTACGTCGAACCCGACCTCGATCGCACAGAAGGCTGCGGTTGCCGCCTTGCTCGGTCCGCATGATGATCTTCGAGCGATGGTGGTCGAATTCGACCGGCGTCGGAAATATCTTATCAGTCGGCTGAACGCTATCCCCGGTATCACATGTACAAACCCTGAAGGCGCGTTCTATCTTTTCCCGAATGTCTCCGAGTTCTACGGAGCGGCGGCGAACGGCCGCCCCATCCGAAATTCCGCCGAGATGGCGGCCTACCTCTTGCAGTCAGCCCACGTTGTATCGGTTCCAGGGAGCGAATTTGGAAGCGACGCACATCTTCGCCTTTCGTACGCCACGTCGATGGAACGCATCAGGACGGGAGCAGAGCGGATCGAGAGGGTCCTTGGCGCGCTTCGTGGCTGACGGTAACTGCGTTGATTGCGTTATTGCGTTGGTTGCGTACTGCGTGTGCGTAAGTGTCCATTCTTTCTCAGAACGCTGCACGCTCGCACGCTGAACGCCGTAAGAGGTTGATGCGATGCCCAAGCTGAAGCTGATCACCTTTGGCTGTCAGGCCAACGATCTTGATTCAGAGCGGATCACCGGGCTACTGTCCAGTGAGGGATATACTCTCACTGAGCGCGAGGAAGAGGCTGATCTGATTCTTCTCAATACCTGCGCGATCCGTGAGAAGGCGGAGCATAAGGTCTACAGCCGTCTCGGGTCCTTTCAGGCGCTGAAACGGGAGCGCGCCGGTCTGAAGATCGGCATCTGCGGATGTGTCGCGCAGCAGGAAGGGCAGGCTCTGCTCAACCGTTTTCCGTACCTGGACTTTGTCGTCGGCCCTGGACAGCTCACCGCTATTCCAACACTGCTTCAGGCTGGGACGACGAGAGGCGTTGCGACGGCGAGAACGCCCGGCTACTCCTACCCTGTGAATGCGCCCGTTCAGCGTCGGAGCAGCATCAGGGCCTGGGTCAGCATCATGGAGGGGTGCGATCACTTCTGTACCTTTTGTGTCGTTCCTTTCACTCGTGGCCGCGAGCGCAGCCGGCCCCCGCAGGAGATCATAGAGGAGATCAGAGGGCTCAAGCGGGAGGGGTATCGTGAGGTCACGCTACTGGGTCAGACCGTTAACTCGTATGGGAGAAAGTTAACGCCCCCGATCAGTTTTGTGGAATTACTTCGTCGAATCGATCAGCTCGTGGACGGTTACATGCGTGTCCGATTTACGAGCCCACATCCTCTCGATGTAACCGACGAGCTGGCAGCGGCGATCGCTGAACTCCCGAGTCTGTGCGAACAGATCCATCTGCCTGTTCAATCGGGCTCTGATCGGATCCTCCATCGAATGAAGCGCGGCCATACTCGGGACGAGTATTTGGAAAAGGTCGCGATACTACGAGCCAAGACACCTGAGATCGCTATTACCACGGATATTATCGTCGGGTTTCCCGGTGAGACGGAAGAGGACTTCCAGACGACTCTGGACCTGATGCAGGCGGTCGGCTTTGATGGCGCCTTCATGTTCAAGTATTCGCCAAGACCCCACACAGAAGCAGAACGGATGCCCGATCAGCTCCCAGAGCAGGTCAAGGCGCGTCGTCTGGAGCAAGCACTTGCGCTCCTGAATCGACTATCTCTTGAGCGTAACCAGACGTACCTCGGCCGAACAGTGGAGGTGCTTGTGAATCGCGAGGAGGCCAAGGGTGAAGCTGTTCGCCATTCCGGTCGGACGAGACAGAATAAGATTGTCCATTTTTCGGGTGAAGGGGTAGTGGACGGCAGTGTTGTTTCGGTGGCAATTACAGGTGCTACCCCCCTGTACTTGCAAGGTGAGATGGTCGGTTTAGGCGATTAGTCTGTTTGGTCTATCTGGTCTGTCTGGTCATTTAGTCTGTTTGGTCGGGGACGAGAAAGACCGTATAGACGAGAAAGACGAAATAGACCGAGTTGGTGTTGCATGTGGGGGAAGAGTGCTTAAACATCGGGTTTTATTCGATGAACAGACGATTGCGGCACGGATATAGGAACTGGCGCGGGTGATCGCTCAGGATCTGCCGGAGCCGACGCCGGTCCTGATCGGCCCGAATACCCGAGTGAACATCCAGTCGTCAGATTCCTCGACGAACATTGTTAACGACGAGACGTCCGCGCTCTTCGAGGCACTGCGCAAGAGCCTGGATGCGTCCATATCCGATCATGCATTGCAGCAGCGACTTCGGTGAAGCTGTCGATGCGATGCAGGCTTCTGCGGGTACTCGCAGCTTCTTGGAGCGGTACAAGGACTTCATTGCCTTGGCGGCTGATCACGTCACTGTCTTCGCGCCGTTCTTGCCTCACTTACACAGCTCTTGCTATGACGGGTAGGCATGTGCGGTCGACGCATCGAGCGTCTAACACTGCGTCGCAGTGGACGCGCATGAAGCTGCGTGCCGCTGGTGATGCGCAATCGTTCGGCCTTTGGGAGACCACGGCCCCAGTGGTATTGTAACAATGGGAGGTGATCATCATGACAACAACTGAGACCATTGTCCAACGCCTGAAGTCGCTGCCTGCATCTGCTCAGCGGGAAGTGCTGGATTTCGTAGAGTTTCTCCAATCTCGCCGACAGGAACACACAGTACGGAAGGACGAAGTCGCGTGGTCAGCGTTTTCCCTGGACTCGGCCATGAGGGGGATGGAGGAGGAAGAAACGCCGTACACTCTCGCTGATATCAAAGAAGCCTTTCGATGATTCGAAGCGGCCAGCTTGCGCTTCTCTCCTTCCCTCAGACTGACCAAGCGGTCGGCAGGTTGCGCCCAACACTGGTACTGTGCCCACTACCTGGTCCCTATGACGACTGGCTCGTCTGTATGATCTCCTCCCAACTCCGGCACGAAGTTACCGGTATTGATGAGGTGGTCCGTGAGGCAGATCCGGACTTTGCTGACACGGGTCTGAAGACCGCGAGCGTAATTCGCGTGACCCGCATCGCCGTCGTCTCCGCCGACATCCTGCATGGTACCATCGGAAAGCTCAACGAGGAGCGCCTCACCCGCATCCGCACCCGCGTTGCCGACTGGATTCTCGGCGCTTCCGGGACTTCAGATGGCGAGGAGGCGACCAACGCAGAACAAGCGGATCCACGCGACAAGACATAGCGCGCGACGGGCCATCTCTTGCGTGTGATCCTTGCCGTTGAAACGCCTGCACAAGCGGCGTTGATAGGATGCCCGGATTGAACGAGATCCCAAGCGCAACGGCGGCCTCATAGCCGTTCGTGCGCCATGGAGAACCAGGAGCCTGTGCCCCGCATCTTCGATAATATTGAGCTCGACCTGCTCCCGACGCTGCGGGCGACGCTCGAAGTCGCCGACCGCTCCGATTTCTGCGTCGGCTACTTCAACCTGCGCGGTTGGAAGGCGATCGATGACCTTGTGGATCAATGGCCTGGTGGCCCCGGCCAGCAATGCCGCCTTCTTGTGGGCATGCAACGGCTGCCGCAGGAGGAGTTACGCGAAGTCTACAGCCTCCTGCCACATGAGGACCAAATGAGCAATCAGGCAGTCATCCGCCTGAAGCGCCGGTTGGCCGAGGAGTTCCGTGCGCAACTCACGATTGGAGCCCCAACCGACGATGACGAGGCGGGCTTGCGCAGGCTCTCGGCGCAGCTCAAGGCTGACAAGGTGGTCGTGAAGCTCCATCTCCGGCACACGCTCCACGCCAAGCTCTACCTTTGCTTCCGCCCTGACCCGAACAATCCCATTACAGGCTTTCTTGGCTCCAGCAATCTCACGCTCTCCGGCCTCTCCAAACAGGGCGAACTCAATGTGGATGTGCTCGACCACGACGCCACCGAGAAGCTCGCTAAGTGGTTCAATGACCGCTGGGGCGACAAGTGGTGCATCGACATCACAAAGGAGCTCATCCAGGCCCTTGACGAAAGTTGGGCGCGGCCTGAATGCCTGCCGCCCTATCATATTTACGCCAAGATGGCTTACCACCTGGCTGAGGAAGCGCGCGCGGGCCTTTCAGAGTTTACCATCCCGGCAGATATGCGTGGTGTCCTGCTTGAG
>DATMXF010000050.1:0-7306 GCA_035561835.1 Patescibacteria group bacterium | reverse complement strand
TACGGGGACCACTTGGCTAACAAGTTGGAGCGGATCGTTACCATTGAAGTGGGCGATTTCGGCAACTTCGATAAGATTTTGGCCCTGGATGAGCGTAAGGAATTACGCAGCGAGCTCATGCAGTTATCCTCTAATGTCACGAGTCGAGTTCTCCAGATGATCGAGTAGGGCTAACAGGCTACGACGGTCACAAAAAAGAAGGAGGCCCCGAGAGGGACCTCCTTCTTTTTTTAAGTGCGCGTTACCCAGTTACCGTATCGAGGAATCCGAGCAAAACACGATTGAACGCCTCCGGCTGTTCCAGGTTGCACAGATGCGACGCCGAAGGGAGGATAGCAAGCTCGGAGGAGGGGAGGGCGGCGCAAATCTCCTGCGCCATGGTCACTGGAGTCCCCGGATCGTTTTCGCCTGCGATGACGAGGGCCGGGCAGCGAACTTCACCGAGACGATCGGTGACGTCGATGGTAGGAATCGCGTAGCAGCAGCCGATATACCCCTGTGGAGGCGTACTCCTAATCATGGCGCGCACACCGTCCATCACATCCTGACGACGTTCTCGGAACGGCGCCGTGAACCATCGCTCAAGCGCCGGCTCCACCAACGGTTCGATGCCCTTCGCCTCTACCGTACGGATGCGTTCTACCCAGGCCGTGCGGGCACCGGCCGGGTAGCGACTGGTGGTGGAGGAGAGGATCAGACTTCGGACCATCGATGGGTACTTGAGCACAAAGATCTGGCCGATCATCCCGCCCATGGAAATTCCCACGAAGTGCGTCTGTGCGACGCCAAGCGCGCTGAGCAGTCCGTGGACGTCGTCAGCCATCTGTTCGAGGCTATAGGGGCCGGGCGGGGCGCTGGTCCGGCCGTGGCCTCGCGTGTCGTACCTGAGCACCCGGTAGCGCGCGCTGAGCGCCTTCGCTTGCTCATCCCAGAGGGCGAGATTGCACCCGAGGGCGTGGCTCATAGTGACCACCGGCCCCTCTCCCTCGATCGTGTAGTAGATGTCGATGCCGTTGGCCGTAAGCTTCATCGCTCCTCCTGTTTTCCACGCTATCGACAATCGCAACAAAACCCTTCAGGGCAGATTACTTGCGTGTAGCTCGCAATACCTTGTGAGCCTCCAGGGCACCCGTCAGTTTGGATCTGCGTGTTTCTCAAATACCAGTGCCTTCGGGGAGACCCTCGACGGCAAGCACAACGCCGCCGTTGCGGCGCGCTGGAACCCGACGTTAGATGGCTTTCCTGCTCGATCGCAACTTCTACACCCCTCTGTTACTGACCGAAATAGTTCACTCCCGGCTTGAGAACGTGAGGATCATGGGTTGCCTGCCACCATTCTCTTCGTGTACTCCCGCACACCGATGGGATGGATCGCCGGATACCGCTCGTTCATGAGCGGTCCAAGCTTTCCTGTTCCGTTCAACATCCCGCGCCAGTACATGAACGGTAGCCAAGAGGAGATGTTCGTAGGGTCGGCCCGTTGACGGCGTGCGATCTCGGCGTCCAACTCGGGCAATGTGCCAAGCTTCTTCACCGTGATCGACCGCCCCAGGCCGGCCTCCACTTCTTGGACCAACTCGTGGAAGGTGAGAGAATCGCCCGCCACGTACAATTTGTCCGGCACAGGGCGATCGTCCACGGCTACCTCCGCCGTATAAGCAGCGGTGTCGGCGTAGGTCGTGAACTGCATCTTTTCGTTGCCATCGCCCCACAGATAGGCCTCACCCTTGTCCAGATTGAATGCTCCCAGGAACCCGAACAACACCCCGCGATCAAGGAAGCAGCCGTTGGTTACGTGCACCACCTCGACCGGACCGCGCTCCTGTTCGGCGCGGCGCGCGAACTCGCGTCGCCAATCCGAATTGGGGTTTTCACCCTCAGCTAGGCCGAAGAAGTCGTAGCTGAACGAAGATGGGATAAACCGCCTCACCCCTGCCGCGCGCGCAGCTCGCAACCACTCGAGCTGCGCATCAATAATCGTCTCGGGACCTCCTTGCACGGCCGATACAACGCAATAGACGTTCTCAAAAGCGCCCGCCTCGGTTTCGATGACTTGCGCACGCCCAGCAATGTCACCGGCAAGCTTGGCTCGGCTGCCGGGGCGCACGAGCAACCGGAGTTGCACGCCTTTGGCGCTTAGCGCGCGCGCTATCAGGCCACCAAGATTGCCTGTGGCTCCCAGTACAAGTATCGTCTTCATAGGGGATAGATCCTCGCTTCTTCTACTCATGTCAGTACTGCTTCTACGGCCGTCATAACGGACCGTAGCTGTCTAACGCCCCGCGTCGCCCGGCCCGCGCTTTGAACCGGACGAATCCAGGGAACAAGACCGATTGATAATAGACGCGCTGCGCGGGCTCTGGTGCAGGCGCTCGTTGGGTGCGGTTCCAGGTACAAGCCCGACTCCAATAATGGACTGCTACACTATGCTACCCTAAGCGATAGCTTCACCTCAGCGTAACTCGTGCAGTCGGCTCTTCCCGTTGTCACTCCCGCGAGCGGCGCCTATCTTATCAGAAGGTGAAAGTCTCTTCCTCAGCCACCAAAAAGATCGGGCTTCCTCCGGTGGAAATAGACACGGCGTGGGCCAAAGTCTCCTTCGCTCCTTCGGAAGCGGCGCAGGCCCGTAGGGCTTCCATCGAGGGGAAGTGGATCTCTGCCAGGCGATAAAAAGGTGGCGTCCCCTGAGGAGAATCCAATACCTTCGTTGCCACAAACTTCGTTTTGCCGGCCAGTTTTTCAACGGCCATAGGTACGTGCTCGTCCTGATAAAGTTTCTCGAAGGCGTCGATGTCTGTAGGACGGGGGTAAATCACAATGAATTTTACTCCAGCCATGGTTTCCTCCTCTGAATTAGCGCCTCACGCTGAGGTTCAGGCGCGCCCCTGCAGGAGCGTCGCGTCGGCAGGAACGCCGTCTAGGGCCTGTTGTTGAGCTTTACTTGGTCGGAACCTTGCTACGTGTTGTAAGAACAGAGGAGCGAAGCAACCGTTCGCCTCGCATGACATGCAGAATATAGACACGCGAACCCTCTTCCCGATAGAAGATCCGGCATGGTGGCTCGACGATCTGTCTGTAGCGCCACCCCTTTAGCTCTTGTGGCTTGGAACCGCTCTTGGGATGATCAGCAAGCTGACCCACGTGTCGAAACACGTTCTGGACTAAACTCTTCGCCGCTTCCGGATTGTCCAATGCGATGTAGTCGGCGATGGCATCCAGGTCGCTAAGCGCAGGCTCGGTCCAAATTACTTCAGCCATCGAGTCATGCGCTTCTTGGCCTGCGCATGAGTGAGCGTCCGCCCTTCCTCAACGGCTTTCTCCCCACGCGCAATTCCCTCGAGCAGGCTCATCCGATGCCGCAAGGTCTCGTAGGTTTCAACGTCTACCAGGTAGGCGCTTGGTACGCCGTGCTGCGTAATGAGGATAGGCTCCTTGTTCCGTTCCAGCTCGGACAGAAGCTCTGTGGCTTGGCGCTTCAGTGTTGTGACGAGTTCGGTTCGCATAAGAGTAATACTATAGTAGCACTACGATCCTTGCAAGCTCTATGTGGCCCCGACGTTGGAGGTCCGCTTGACCGACGGGTTAGGCCGCCGTTAGCCGTACTTTACCAACATTGCCGAGTTTGAGACGCTGTTTCGCCTGCCAAAGATCATGGTTGTTCTGCATAGCAAGCCAGCTCTCGGGAGAACGGCCGAGGGCCTTGGAGAGACGCAGCGCCATTTCCGGACTGATACGGCTGGAGCCCACCAGAATACGATGCAATGTCGAAGCCGCCACACCGAGCTTTGCAGCCAGCTCCCGGCCGCTAAGGTGATTCGGCTCCAGATAGACCTGAGTAATGAACTCCCCGGGATGGGGTGGATTGTGCATAGCCATCAGTGATAATCCTCATAATCCAAGACGTGGGCGTGTCCGTGTTTGAATACGAAGGTGACGCGCCAGTTACCGTTTACCCATACCGACCACCGACCGCGTTCCGATCCCTTCAGAGGGTGTAAACGAAATCCAGGAACGTTCATATCCTCGACGTTCACAGCCGTATCCAAGGCTACGAACAGCATCCGCAGTCGCTGGGCATGGTGCGGTTGTATTCCCGCCGCGCTTCCCGACTCAAAGAACTTCCTGAGCCCCTTGTGCCGGAACGATTGAATCATGCGCCAAGCATAACATGTTGCGCACCTCGCAACAAGGTCGAACTATCAGGTGAACCGCTTTAGAAGCCGACAAAGGCTGGCGGCCTATCTCCTAAGTCGACTCCACTTCTCAACAACGAATGTACTCGAAATCTCCCACACTTAGCCCAACCGATCAAGACGATTCTGGCCGACAAACGCTGCCAGCTTCGGCGGCCTATCTCCCTAACAACCCGCGGTCTATCTCGGCCGCCCTATAGCCGATCAGCCAGGCTATTGACCCCCCGTCCGCCCCGGTTCAACACGTGAGTGTAGATCATCGTTGTGCTCACATCCCGATGGCCGAGTAACTCTTGGATCGTCCGGATCGCGATGCCGATGCAGGATTACAATGTCAATTGTGTAGGCGGCGACATGAGTTCGGGGTCGTCTCACTGCGACGTCAGACTTCTCCCGTGTAGCCACAGACGCCCATACGGGGTGAGTTGACAACTGGCAGGAAGGCCTCGTCCTCTGCACACGTGTGCTCAGGTGCGTGGCGCGCACAGACGAACGGGTTGTGTTGACCCATGCAGAACGAGCAGACGAGCGTGGCGGGTGCGTCGCATGCCCCACATTTCCAGACTGGTGGCTCGTTACGGGCCAACAGCCTGGTGGCGAACCGACCGATATTCCCGGTTCGTACGCTGATGAGACGCAGCGTGAGCTCGGTCGTCGACCCAAAGTCGTATTCGTAGGAGAGGCGCTGTTTCGGTGAGGTCAACACCTGAGAGACCGTGGCGTTCATGCTGCGTTCGTTCAGGCCGGCGCCGAACTCGTTAGCCACCGAAGCGGAATACCTGAGACCTCGAGTTTCAAAGGCACTCAAGTGACCGCAGCACTCAAGCCATAGGTGTCGGAGCACGTCGTCGAGCCGCCGAATGGGAGAGAGACGTACTCTTCACCTCCACGTCGAGCCAGAATATCGGCGCGCCTTTGCCTTCAACCCGTAACTGGTAGAGCTCGCATGGGGTACCAGTCGTACGGTCGTGCCGGGGCGCACAGCGCGCAAGATGCGCCAGCATCGCGGTCTTGAACGTACGCTTTGTACACAATCGGCAGATGCCGAACCCTCGTGTCATTACTGACCCCGCTTTCCTGGACGACCGACGAGGCGCAACAGTATTGTGATAGGTATCACGATCTGGGCATCAGTAGCTCCAGCCGCAGCGATTGAGATTTCGCAACCGTGTTATTTCATATCACGCATAAGAGCAGCGCCTATCTGTCCGACTTAACGTCTGAGTTCACCGGCGGCCATGTGCGCCGGGGGTACCCGCGTCCAACGCGCTGTTCGGTGCTGCCGACTGCTCAGGATGCAGATGAACGGACAGCCACATTGCACCGTGGGAGGTGCGCTCCAGCGTGTGAGGCACGCCTGCCGGCAAGAACAGATGATCGCCGGGTTTGAGTGTAAGTGACTCTCCGGCGACTTGAAGGACGGCTTCGCCTTTGACCAGTACAACCCATTCGTCGTGAGGCTGAACGTACTCACGCGGAGTGATGGCTGAAGAACTGACGATTCGCTCAACGACAAGGTTCTTGTGGCGGAGGAGCGTATCGAAGCGCTCTCCCTCATGAGGAGGCTCTGCATCGGTGAAGAGGTTGTGAACTCGCATGCTTCAGCTCTGTTGGCGCCGAACGGACCGGCAGGTTGACGCGCGTGTTAGCCATCAAGACGCGAACGCCACCGCCTTGGATCGCGCGCCGCGTGCATGCACGCGACAACGACAACCCTCTTGCCCTCGATACGGTAGTAGAGGCCATACGGAAAGCGTTCAAGCAAGACGCGACGGGCACCACGATGGACCACTGGGTAGGCATCTGGAAACGCAAGGATAGATGCAACGGCGGCATCCACTGCAGCGATGGACTCGTCGCCGAGGCCCGGCCGCTGCGCTTCGTACCACTCGTAGGCGGCCTGGACATCGGCCGAGGCTGCTGGCCGAAACCCGGATCGAGTCACTCGGGCCGATCACGGAGCCGCCGCTTAACCTCTTCCCAGGGGACCGTTTCGGTTTCGCCCCGGTCGAGCTCGTCAAGACGGCGATCAAGTTCGTCCCGCTGCGCTCGGGTCAGCGGCACCGCGTCCGGTCTCGTGCGGAGGCTCTCCCATAGGTCCTCAATAAGGCGGAGGCGTTCCTCGGACGAGAGCTTCTCGATGTCGATAGCTGGCGTACTCATAGCCTGATGATACGCTCCCCTGACAAAGTCAGCAAGCTGTTCTTCTTGATGGTTAACGTCGCCATTGAGCGGCCGAGCAAGTGGGCGAAGCCCGCTTGCGAAGGTCCGTCTCGAATGGCTTGTTAGCCGTCACCGCTCATCCCTAGATTGCTCTTGCCAATGTTGATGTCTTTGGCAAGTGTTTGCAGATTGTCGAATTCTGTCTCACCACCCTTGTCCCAGGGAACGACGTGGTCCACTTCCAGAATGACGGTCGGATCGGTGGCAGGAGAGCGCCCAGTGATTCGGCATTTGAAGTTGTCGCGCCGCATGACGAGAAACCGTAGGCGATAGTTGATGTTTCGCGGAGTTCGATGTCTTTGATCAATCTGCGGGGCGTATCCGAGCGCGGGTGCCCGTTCGGTTTCGTTTGCCCAAAGGACGAAGGCTTGCAACGCCTTGCGCCAACCGCCGAACCGCCGTCGATATGTATCGCCCGAGATGCGCGATGTCTGAGAGGTCATTTGTTCGAGGCGGGGCTGGCGCCCGAAGTGCGCCCAGACTTCCACGAGATTGTTGAAGAGTTCTTCCTCAGACCAATTGGTATAGCGGGGCTGCTCGAGTCCGGCCCGCTCAAGAGAGTGCCTCCAAGAACCAAAGCGTCTCTGGAGCGATGACGCATTAAATCGCCCATCATCGTTGTATTGAGAAATGCTGACCGTTCGAGCCCCAAGTGCCAAAGCAACCCGCTTCAGATCGTCCAAAAGTTCCTCGTCCGGTGTGTTCCGGTGTAGTGGCTCAAGTTCGTAGCGGGCGCTCATTCGTGACGGCTAACTATTGATTAGGCTGATCTGCCTAGCACACCGGCTGTGCAGCCTAACACGCCAATGTCGCTGTAACGTTTCATTCACAATTGCCAATCCTGATAAGTGGTTCCGTCACCTTGTCCGTGTCTTTAAGGGGATGTTATA
>DATMXF010000049.1:0-13915 GCA_035561835.1 Patescibacteria group bacterium | reverse complement strand
TGCATATCGGCGTGATGGGGGGGACATTCGATCCGATACACCTCGGTCACCTGCGGGCCGCCGAGGAGATCTACTGGGCCTTTGAGCTGGAGAGGATCATCTTTGTGCCGGCCGCCAGACCTCCTCACAAAGAAGAGGAGTTTGAAGCCTCAGCCCAGCATCGATACGAGATGGTCTCACTGGCGACGGTCTATACGCCGTACTTTAGTGTCTCCCCGATTGAGCTGAGCCGACCGGGCCGATCCTACTCGGTCGAGACGCTGCGAGAGTTTCGAAAGCTGTATGGGGATGAGAGCACCATCTACTTCATTATGGGGGTCGATGCGTTCCTTGACATTGCCACATGGAAAGAAGCGCGAGAGTTGCTGTCACTGGCGCAGGTTATCGTTACTGCCCGTCCCGGCTGGCGGCTTGATGAAGTAGAACGCTCGATGACGCCTGAGCAGTGGCATCTCTTAGGGGATCCCGGATTTAAGTATATGAAGATCTCTGAGATCACGCGGGAAACCGCAACGGCACACAGTAAATCCTGCCTGATTCTATTAGTTGAAGTGGTGTCGTTGGATATCTCCTCCAGCGAGATCCGGCAACTGGTGAAGGAGGGGAGGAGCATTCGACATCTGGTGACCGATACGGTGGCCGCATACATAGGCAAGAATCGTCTGTATCAACCTGAACGAAAAGGCCCATAGACTGATGCGAGACTTCGACGTGAGCTCACCCGAACGACCTGTATTGTCTGCCGACACGAGCGGGCGGATCGATACCGACACGCTGTTACAGCTTGCAGTCGCGGCAGCCTTCGAGGTAAAGCCTACCTCCCTGGTACACCTTGACCTCCGGGGTCTCTGCTCCTTTACCGACCATTTTCTTATTGTGAGTGCCGCCTCGGCCCGGCAGGTCCGGGCCATTGCCGAACGGATTGATGAGCAGCTTCGGGAAGTACACGTTCGGTTGTCCCATCGGGAGGGCGACCTCGAGGCCCGTTGGATTCTTCTTGACTACAGTGATGTAATCATTCATATTTTCGACGAAGAAATGCGACAGTACTATGATCTGGAGGGGTTGTGGGCTGACGCGCCGAAACGGGAGCTTGTTCAGGGCGGATCGTCGGTTTCCCTGAGATAGGTTGTGACAATGAAGCCGATACCCGTGAAACGGAGGGCATATGAGCCCCGCTTTTTTTATCAGCGTTCAGCCGTCATCGGTCAGCTTTCAGTGTCTGCATGAATACACGCTGTGGTGGTCTTATAGAGCGCTCACATCACGTTAGTCTGAGGCTGACGACGGATGACTGACAGCTTGTGCCTTTCTTATCGCTGGGATGGCCTGTCTGCGTACGGCCATACACAGGCAGGGAGGTGATGGGGATGCCGTTGAGGGCAGCTTTGCTGGAACGGTTAAAGGAAAAGCTGTTAGAGAAGCGACGTGCGTTGATTAACACAGTGCGGGAGAAGCGCGCGAACAATCTGGAGAGCGGCAACGATGGCGCGCAGGACATCGCCGATCAAGCCACAACAGCCTACACGAAGGAGTTTCTGCTCTCCATCAGCGACACCGAGCGCCAGTTGCTGAAGCAGGTGGATGCCGCCCTGGAGAAGATGCGACTGAAGAAGTACGGCGAATGCGAACGATGCAGTGAGCCGATCAGCGAGAAGCGGCTCGATGCGTTGCCGTTCGCCCGATTTTGTATTGCCTGCCAGGAGGAAGAGGAGCGGAGCTGAAGGAACTGCTGGCGGCCTTTTTTCATCTTATCTTTCCCTCCCCTTGCCGAGTGTGCCATCAACCCCTGGATGCCGCTCGCCGTTCCCTCATCTGTGGCCGCTGCTGGCTTGAGATTCGGCTCGTTTCTGAACCGTTCTGTTCCCGCTGCGGCAGGCCGTTTGCTTCGCCGATTGCCCTCAAAGAAAGTCCTGAACACCTGTGTGGTTCCTGCCGGGAGCGATTGCCGCCGTTCGCCATGGCGAGGGCCGCAGCGTTGTATGAAGCCGGCGGGACAATGCGCCAGGCCATCCTCCTGTTCAAGTATGGCGGCCGTCCTCTGTTCGCCCGCCATCTGGGTCGTCTGATGGTCGAGGCGGCCGGACGACTCTTTGATCCCCGTGAGTTTGAGGTGCTGATCCCTGTTCCGCTCCATCCCGGACGACAGCGCGCGCGAGGCTTTAACCAGGCCGCGCTGTTGGCGAGGGAGGTCGGGCGTAGCTTCGGCCTTGATGTTGGTGAGCGCTTGCTGGGGCGGGTCCGAGCGACGGAAGCCCAAAGTGGGGGTCGACGAGAGCGAGAGGAGAACGTCAAGGGCGCGTTTGCCGTCATGCAGCCTGATCGAGTGAAGGACAGGAGGTTCCTGCTGATTGATGATGTGTTCACAACCGGCGCAACCGCCGGTGAATGCGCCAGAACTCTTCTCGCTGCCGGCGCCACAGAGGTCGGGGTCTACACCCTCGCCAGGGTGGAGTGAAGACGCCGTGGAACTCCGCTAACTACTCAGGTGTTTAGACTGAAGGCTGAAGACTGAAGGTTCTAAATTATCTCGCAAGGCAGGAATCGAGCCATTCGAGACCTTTTCGGAGTTTTGTACGATCACGCATGACTTACTCCTAAAAGCCTTCAGCCTATCTACCTGAGTAGTCACGAATTCTATGGGGTTTTGACCTTAAGGGGTTGACATTTGGAATCAAAGGCCTTATAAAAAGGGGCTGATTTACCTTCGAGCGGAATTCCTTGTGGTTGTTCGTTCGTCCATAGAAACAATCGTCGTTGTTTCGTCACTTTAAGAAGGAGAAGGGAGATATGGCGATTAAGGCTGCGATCAACGGATTTGGTCGCATCGGTCGAAATGCGTTTCGGGTAGCGCTGGAAGATCGGGAGTTGGAGTTTGTAGCGGTCAATGACATCACTGATGCCAGGACGCTCGCGCACCTGTTGAAGTACGATTCTGTCCATGGGACACTCCAAGCGGATGTGCAGGCCAAGGATAATGCCATCGTCGTGGACGGCCGCGAAATCAAGGTCTTTGCCCAGAGAGACCCGGCGGCGCTTCCCTGGAAAGAGTTGGGCGTACAGGTCGTCGTCGAATCGACCGGACGCTTCACCGACAAGGCCGGCGCGAGCAAACATCTTCAAGCCGGGGCGCAGAAGGTCATCATCTCAGCGCCGGCCAAGGACCCGGACATCACGATCGTTCTGGGCGTCAATGAGACGATGTACGATCCGGCGAAGCACGCGGTCATCAGCAATGCGTCCTGCACCACCAACTGCCTTGCTCCCGTCGCGAAGGTAATCATGGAGCAGTTTGGGATTCGCCATGGCCTCGTCACGACCATCCATTCCTATACGAATGACCAGCAGATTCTGGATCTGCCCCATTCCGATCTCCGCCGGGCGAGGGCTGCCGCTCTCTCCCAGATTCCAACCAGCACAGGGGCGGCCAAAGCGGTGGGCCTGGTGCTGCCTGCACTGCAGGGCAAGATGCATGGGCTCGCCATCCGCGTCCCGACGGCGAACGTATCGCTGGTCGATCTCGTTGCGGAGACGGAGCGGGTCGTTACAGTTGCGGAGGTCAATGCGGCCCTTCGGAAGGCAGCCGAAGGAGAGTTGAAAGGTATCCTCGGTTTCTGCGAGGAGCCGTTGGTCTCTGTCGATTTTAACGGCAATTCGCTCTCGTCGATTGTTGACAGCCTTTCGACATCAGTCGTAGACGGTACCCTGATCAAGGTCCTGTCCTGGTACGACAACGAGTGGGGCTACTCCTCCCGAATCCGTGACCTTGTGAAGTATATCGCTGCGCGATCATAACGAATGCCGGGGAATTTTGGGTCTGTTTGGTCTATCTGGTCTATTTAGTCTAGACTGAACGACAAAACAGACAGAACAGACGAGATAGACGGGATAGACATTTTTAAGGGATATTATGGCCAAACTATGTATCGATGACCTGGAGCTCTCAGGGAAACGGCTTCTGATTCGCGTTGATTTCAACGTCCCGATCGACGAGCAAGGGACGATCACCGACGATACGCGGATCCGCGCTGCCCTCCCGACGATCAGCTACGCGATCCAGCATGGCGCAAAGGTCTTACTCATCTCGCACCTTGGCCGGCCCAAGGGCGGACCCAACCCGAAGTTCAGCCTCGGGCCGGTAGCCGGGAGGCTGGCTGCATTGCTGGGGGGTCCGGTCCAGATGGCGGAGGATTGCGTAGGACCGGAGGTGAAGGCTCGGATCGACAAGATGGGACCCGGGAACGTGCTGATGCTGGAGAACTGCCGCTTTCATCCGGAGGAAGAAAAGAACGACGAAGCGTTCTCCGGAGCGCTGGCGGGGCTGTGCGATCTATACGTCAACGACGCCTTCGGTACGGCACACCGCGCCCACGCCTCTACGGTCGGTGTGACGCGATTCGTCAAACAGTCGGCATGCGGTTTTCTCATGCAGACGGAGCTCAAGCAGCTCGGGGCGTTGCTTGACTCGCCGAAGCGCCCTTTTGTAGCCATCCTCGGCGGCGCCAAGGTGTCGGATAAGATCGGGGTTCTCGCCAATCTACTCCCGAAGGTGGACAGTTTTCTGATCGGCGGGGGCATGGCCTATACGTTCCTGAAGGCTCAAGGGCAAGAGGTGGGAAGCTCTCGGGTGGAGGCCGACGGACTAAGGATCGCGCAGGAGACGATGGAGCAGGCCGGCCGTTCGAGCGTAGGCATTCATCTGCCCAGCGACCATGTAATTGCCGAGCGAATCGATGCAGACGCACCGACCAGGCAGGTGGATGGGAGCATTCCTGTCGGTTCGATGGGTCTTGATATCGGTCCCGCGACGATCAGTCGGTTCACTCAGGAGGTGAGACGCGCCAAAACGATTCTGTGGAACGGGCCGATGGGCGTCTTTGAGCTGTTGCCTTTCCGGGAAGGGACGTTTGCTCTGGCCAAAGCGGTTGCAATCTCCGGTGCGCATTCAGTGATCGGTGGCGGCGACACGGCCGCCGCTGTCGTCCAAGCTGGAGTTGCTGACCGGATGACCCATATCTCGACGGGAGGGGGCGCGTCCCTGGAGTTCTTAGAGGGGAAGGAACTGCCAGGTATCGCTGCGCTCACCGATAAAGCTAGGGTATAGGGGGTAGGGTATAGGGTATAAGATAGAGCGTGAGGGGAACTCGTAGGGTCTTTGAATTTTTTACCCTACACCCTAAACCCTATACCCTGAGTTACTACATGCGGATCCCAGTCATTGCCGGCAACTGGAAGATGTACAAAACTCCTTCCGAGGCCATCGTCCTGGCGGAGGGAGTGGTGAGAGCTTTGTCGTCGCTCAATGGGCCGGAGTTGGTAGTGTGCCCTCCATTCACGGCGCTTGCTGCCGTTGGTCGGGTCGTTGCCGGGTCACGGATAGGCCTTGGCGCCCAGGACCTGCATTGGGCAAAGGAGGGGGCCTACACCGGCGAGGTATCGGCTGACATGCTCCGGGATATCGGATGCCGCTATGTCATCATCGGCCACTCCGAGCGGAGGCAGTACTTCGGGGAGACCGATGAGTGCGTGAACAAGAAGAGCCGTGCGGCCTTAGCGAGCAACCTGATCCCGATCGTCTGTGTCGGCGAGACCCTCACCGAGCGAGAGGCGGGCCACGCCGATGCTGTTGTAGAGACACAGCTCAAAGGGGCGCTGTCGGGTCTTGTATTCGAGCAGGTTCAACGGCTTATCCTCGCGTATGAGCCGGTTTGGGCTATCGGTACAGGAAAAACGGCCACCCCGAGTCAGGCTGAGGATATGCACGCGTATATCCGTAAGACCATCGCTATGCTATTCGATTCCGAGATGGCGTGCGGTATCCGCATCCTTTACGGAGGAAGTGTTAAGCCGGATAATGCCAAGGAGCTGCTGGAGCGAGCTGAGATCGACGGCGCACTGATTGGCGGGGCAAGTCTGCAGGCCGAGTCGTTTGCAGCGATCGCAGCAGCCGCTGGAGGATAACAGGGTAGAGGGTTGAGGGTATATTGCGTAGGGTATATAGGGTTTAGGGTTTAGAGAAGAACCCCTAGACCCTAACCCCTGCACCCTACACCCTAGTTTTTAAGGAGGTATGAATGGTTATCGCACTTTCCGTTATACATCTGCTTATTGCGCTGGTCCTTGTTGTGATTGTGCTCCTCCAGAGCGGCAAGGGCGCCGACATCGGTGCCGCTTTTGGCGGCGGCTCGAGCCAGACCGTTTTCGGTGGGCGCGGCGCTGCGACCTTCCTGAGTAAGCTGACTCTGGCAGCGGCCGTTCTCTTCATGGTCTCATCCCTCATACTGACTATTTTGTCAGAGCGTAGGGGTAGTTCCTCAGTGATTACAGAGGAACGGGTCAGGCAGACCGCCCCAGCTCCCGCATCCCCTCCGGCTGATGCCCCGGCGCCGCCAACGTCTCCGGCCGGACAGACGCCGACGGGACAAGCCCAACCAGCCGCTAAATAATAAGCGTTCAACAGGGTATAGGGGAAAAGAGACAGGGTCTGGGGTTTAGGGTTCAGGATACAGAATAGCCGACCGGTCTTTCCTATACCCTGATCCGACACCCTGAACCCCAAGCTCTCAACCTCTTACCCTGACGCTATTTCACGGTGAACCGTCAACCATTAACGGTCAACATCGGCTGGTCGAGGATTCGATCCCGCTTACGCTGCGGCTTCGTCCATGCGTTTTCGCTTGGCAGTCAAGACGTCCGGCTCGAAGCGGAAGATCTTGCCTTGTTGGATCGTTGTGCCCGCCTTCTCGCCGATCGTGGTCTTGCGACCCCTGCGATATTCCTGGTGGAGTCCCTCGTTCCGCTCGGTTTCCTTGCCGGTCAACTGGTCCATGCGATGACACCGATCATGGGAATGGTTGCCTCCCCTGATGATATCGAACGGCTCGCACGTGTGCTGGAGCGTCGAGAGGCTCCGGCGCTCTTCATCGACAGGCTCCGACTTATGGAGGAGGGACAGCATTGTGAGTCGTGAGATGACGGCGATTCTGGCTACCGACTGCGGGAGCACGACGACCAAAGCGATCCTGATCGAGAAGGTAGGTGAGGAGTACCGCCAGACCTTCCGCGGCGAGTCCCCGACTACCGTCGAGGCGCCGTTCGACGATGTGACCCGCGGTGTGCTGAACGCCGTCCAGGAGGTGGAGGAACTGTCCGGACGCAAGCTCCTGGACGGAGAGACGATCCTGACGCCTGCCGAGGAGGGGCGCGGGGTTGATCTCTATGTCTCGACGAGCAGCGCCGGCGGCGGTCTTCAGATGATGGTGGCGGGTGTCGTGATGGCCATGACCGCCGAAAGCGCCCAACGGTGCGCCCTCGGCGCCGGCGCCATTGTCATGGACGTAATGGCCGGCAACGATGGGAGGGCGGCCCACGAGAAGATCGAGCGAATCCGGGTTCTGAGACCCGATATGATCTTGCTGTCCGGCGGGACCGATGGCGGAACGATCTCACACGTGGTGGAACTGGCGGAGTATATCCGGGCGGCCGATCCAAGACCCAGGCTCGGTGGGAGCTTTAAGCTTCCGGTTATCTTTGCCGGGAATAAAGATGCTCGGAGCCGGGTTCAGGAGATTCTGGGCGACCGGACGGCTCTCGTCATGACCGACAACATTCGACCGATTCTTGAGCGGGAGAATCTCGGCCCGGCCCGCCACACGATCCACGACCTCTTCCTCGAACATGTCATGGCTCAGGCGCCGGGATATGGAACGCTCATGGGGTGGACAGGCGCGCCGATCATGCCTACGCCTGCTGCTGTCGGGTACATTATGGAGAGGGCGGCGAAAGCGCAGGGATTGAACCTGCTGGGTGTAGACATTGGGGGCGCCACTACCGATGTGTTCTCAGTAGTGGACGGACAATTCACCCGGACAGTCAGCGCCAATCTGGGAATGAGTTATAGCGTGAGTAATGTCCTGGCCGAGGCCAGTATTGAAAAGATCGAGCGATGGCTGGTCGAGCCGATTGCCGAGCAGGAGTTGCGGAATCGGATCAAGAACAAGATGATCCGGCCCACCACGATCCCTCAGACGCTTGCGGACCTGGCCCTGGAGCAGGCGATTGCGAGGGAGGCGCTTCGTCTTGCCTTTGATCAGCATAAGGCGTTGGCAGTGAGCCTGAAGGGCGTTCAGCAAGAACGGACTATCGCGGATGCCTTCGAGCAGGAGGAGGGTGGGAAGAGCCTGATTGATCTGTACGGGATCGACCTCATCATCGGGAGTGGCGGGATCCTCTCTCATGCGCCGCGCCGCGTCCAGGCGATGATGATGATGATCGATGCCTACCAGCCGCTTGGACTGACGCAGTTGGCGGTCGATAGTATTTTCATGATGCCGCATCTCGGTGTGTTGTCCCAGGTCAATGACCGAGCGGCCACTGAGGTATTCCTCAAGGATTGTCTGGTTCCGCTGGGCAGTTGCCTGGCTGCCGAGGGGAGGGCGAAGCGCGGCGAGCTATGTTTCAGATATGTCGTCCGATCCGGGGATGGTCAGCAAGCAGAGGGCGCCCTTCGCTTCGGGGAGATACTTTGCGTCGATCTTCCACCCGGAACAGAAGCCGAACTCCAGGCGGAGCCTTCGAAAAGCTTTGATCTGGGCGCCGGCAAAGGAAAACCGGTCACGCTGAAGGTAAAAGGCGGCGTCGTCGGGCTGATCTTGGATGCGAGAGGACGGCCGCTCTACCTGGCGGAGGACGAGTCGGAGCGGGCCGCTCAACTACGCGCCTGGACAGCGGCAGTAGATCTGTACCCCACATAGAAAGGGTATAGGGTATAGGGTATAGGGTATAGGGCTCAGAGGTCGCCGCCGTGATCTCTTACCCTAAAACCCTACACCCTAAACCCTGTTGTAAGATGGCTCATTCCTATACACCGGGATTACGTACGGCGCCACAGACCGTGGTCCGGAAGCGGCGGATCTTACCGATTCCAGGGCAGGTGCTTGTCCATGATGGGCAGGCCGTTACCGCGACGACGGTGATCGCTCAGACCGAGCTGCCCGGTAAGGTTCATGCGGTCAATGTGGTCAACCTGCTGGGCATCGTCCCGCAGGAGATCCGGCGCTATATGCTCAAACGGGAGGGTGATGCGGTCAAGGCCGGCGAGCCGCTGGCCGAGAACCGGCCCGTCTTCAAATGGCTGAAGACCCAGGTCCCTTCCTCGATCACCGGAACGATCGAGACCGTTTCCGAGGTGACCGGACAGGTATTTCTGAGAGAGCCCCCAAGGCCTTTGGCTCTGACGGCCTATCTCGACGGCCGCGTGGTTGAGACGTTTCCGGGTCAGGGAGCCACGGTGGAGACGACGTGCAGTCTGGTGCAGGGGATCTTCGGTATCGGGGGCGAGGCTGTGGGTACGATCGCAGTCGCCGTCGACAATCGCGACGATGAACTGACGCCGGAGCGGATTACCGACGCGCACCGAGGGACGATCCTTGTGGGCGGCTCGTTGATCGGTCGTGACGGCTTCGCGAGGGCAAAGCAGGTCGGGGTTGCCGCTGTCGTTGTCGGCGGTATCGATGCTCTTGATCTGAAGCTGCTCCTCGGACGGGATCTTGGCGTCGCCATCACCGGTACCGAACAGATCGGTCTGACCCTGATCATCACTGAAGGGTTCGGTCGAATTGCCATGGCGAAGCGAACCTTCGATCTTCTGGTCTCCAAGGTTGGACGTCGCGCGTCCTGCTCCGGGGCAACGCAGATCCGGGCCGGCGTCATCAGGCCGGAGGTGATTGTTCCGATGGGAGAGCAGTCAGCAGTCAGCGATCAGCGGTCAGCGGGGGAGACCGCAGGAGTCGGAGGCGGACTGCGGATCGGTGATCAAATCCGGATTATTCGGGAGCCGTATTTTGGCCGAATTTGCCGGGTATCCGCGCTTCCGGCGGACCTTCGGCTCCTTGCTACGGGAAGTAAGGTCCGCGTTCTGGAGGCAGAGCTTGACGATGGGCAGCAGGTCGTTGTCCCTCGCGCCAATGTAGAGTTGCTGGAGGCGTAATGGCGCTCAGTTTCGAGTGTCGAGTCTTGAGTTGTGAGTTGGGGACCCGAACCTCGAAACCCGAAACCCGCAACCTGTTTTCCGTGCGTGCTCTTCCCGCAATCCTTATTTTTGCTGTCTTTACCCTATACCCTATCCCCTATACCCTTGCCTCTCCCCTTTCCCCTCCTGAGCAGTTCAAGGCCTTCGATATGCCCGGCGATGGCGGAGGCAGTATCGGGCTGTCGTGGCAGACGGCCCCCTTCGATGGACCGACAGTTCGCTATCAGGTCTACGTCGCGGATCAGGCGCAAGGACCTTTCACGCGAGTTGCCGAGTTTGCTGCCGACACTCATTATAAGAGCGATGTTGATCGCCCATGGTGGAGCTGGGATCGGAGCAAGGCTTATCACTTTTATCAGGTGAAATCGACGCCGACTCTCCGTCTCGAGAACGACCGATCCTACTTCTTCAAGGTGGCGGCGACCGATGGGCTGCTGACCAGTGAGGGGCCGGTTCAATCAGCCGTCCCGGCGCCGAATTTCTTCAACATGGCAAAGGCAAACAACTTTCTGTTGATGTTCTTCTTCTCTGCCCTTGTCCTGTTTGCGATTGCCCAGGCAAAGCGGCATCCGACCATCTTCCTGCGCCGGATTCCAGGTCTCGATGCGGTGGAGGAGGCGATCGGCCGGGCGACCGAGATGGGACGGCCGATCCTGTACCTCACCGGCTCCGACGATATGTCGAGCCTGTCGACGATTGCGGCGACGGTCATTCTTGGACAGGTTGCGAAAAAGACCGCGGCGTACGATACGCAGCTCCAGGTGCCGCACCGGGACCCGATCGTCATGGCTATCTGCCAGGAGATCGTTAAGGAGTCGTACCTGGAAGCGGGACGACCTGATGCTTATCGCGATGACGCCAACTTCTTCATTACCAACGATCAGTTCAGTTATACCGCTGCGGTGAACGGCATTATGCTTCGAGAGCGACCGGCAGCCAACTTCTTCATGGGTTTTTACTATGCCGAGGCGCTCTTACTGGCAGAGACCGGTGCCGGGACCGGCGCGATCCAGATCGCCGGGACCGACGCCGATCTGCAACTGCCTTTCTTCATTACAACCTGCGATTACACCCTGATCGGCGAGGAGTTGTACGCCGCAAGCGCATATCTTTCGCGCGAGCCGGTGCTGGTTGGGACCTTGCGGGGGCAGGATTTGGGGAAAGCGTTTCTCTTGTTCTCCATGGTGATCGGGACCATCCTTGCCACCATCGGCGGACTTATCGGAACTCAGGCGTTCGTGCCGCTGCTACAACTGTTCCGGGATTTTAAGTAAGAGGGTTTAGGGTGCAGGGTATGGGGTTTAGGGGGTGGACAGGCTTCCAGCCGTTACCCTAGACCCTATCCCCTATACCCTCTCCTTTTGAGGTGATTCAATGATCCTGTTTTTGCGGCGGACGTTCCCGCTGATTCTGACCTTTCTGTTCGGTGTGGCGGGCGCCCTGCAGTATTACATCCCGCACCCCGTCTCCGAAGCGGCGCTCACTGAGGTCTCGGTCTGGCTTCGGATCATCCTTGGATTTGCCATGATCCTGGGGATCGCCAGCCTCTGCCACGTCCATTATGCGAAGATCCGGATACGGGCGGCAGGGTGGGGATACAGCCTGGTGGTCTATGTCTCGATGCTGGCTACGGTCGTGATAGGGTTGTGGTCGAGGGGGCAAGAGGAGGGGACAGGCTTCGGCTGGATCTATACGTATGCTCTGCTTGCGCTCCAGGGCACGATGTTTTCCATGCTCGGGTTCTTCGTGGCCTCGGCCGCATTCCGCGCCTTTCGGGCCAGGAGCAAAGAGGCGGCAATATTGCTCGTGGCGGCGGTCCTGATGATGTTTGGGCGTGTGCCGTTGGGCGAGTATCTGATACCCGCTGCAGGACCCATAGCCGGCTGGCTCCTGAACGTCCTCAACACGGCCGCCAGGCGGGGGATCATCATCGGGATCAGCCTTGGCGGGATTGCGACCTCGATCAAGATCATCCTTGGGATCGAGCGGTCGTACCTGGGGGGTAGAGATTGAGGGAACTGGCCGATAAGCTGCTGCGCATGGACCGTCGGGTGATCTTCGTCCTGATCGCGCTGGCGACGCTGATCCCGCTCTTGCGTCCGATCGGCTTTCCGATCCGGATCTCGCCGGAAGTCAAGCGGATCTACGACCATATCGAGTCGCTTCCGGCAGGATCGGTGTTTGTGCTGTCGCTGGACTTCGACCCGGCCTCAAAACCGGAACTCTATCCGATGGCTGTGGCGTTGCTCAATCACGCCTTCAAACGAGACCTGCGGGTCGTCGGGCTGACGCTCTGGGTGACAGGGACGGGAATGGCTGAAAAGGTTGTGAGCGGAATTGCGAGCGAGTACGGGAAGCGACGAGGGGTAGACTATACCTTCCTTGGATACTCGCCGGGTGGCACCAACGTCATCATCAACATGGGCCAGGACCTGGCTGCCACCTTTCCGACCGACCATTATGGCGTGCGAACTGCAGACCTTCCGGTCATGCAGGGGGTCACATCGCTGAGGCAGGTCGACTACGTTGTGAGCCTGGCTGCGGGTACGCCGGGCGTCGAAAGCTGGTACGTGTACGGTAAGGAGAAGTACGGTTTCGAGCTGGGCGGTGGCGTGACGGCCGTGATCGCGCCTGGCCTCTATCCCTTTCTCGATACCGGGCAGATCAACGGCTTGATCGGCGGATTGCGCGGGGCAGCCGAGTACGAAACGCTGATCGGGATGAAGGGGAAGGCAGTGGCCGGGATGGACGCGCAATCGGCGACGCATTTTATTATTATCGGTCTGATTCTGCTCTGTAACCTCTTTTATTTCCTGACGCCCGGCACGAGGATCCGATCCTTCGGCAGCGCTCAGAACAGTCCGGGCTCTCCGCGAGAGGCGGGACGCTGATGGCCTCGTCTGTCCTGCTCGGCGCCTGGGTGGCCGCCGGTCTCACCCTGTGTATGTTCAGCTTCCTGTACAAGGACAACCCCTTCTTCCGATTCGGGGAGCACCTCTACGTCGGTATCTCGATGGGGTATACCATCGTCCGGATCTATTACGACGTGATGGTCAAAAGCCTCTACACCCCGGTCATGCAGGAAGGAAAATGGTGGTTCCTGATCGCCGCCATCCTGGGTCTTCTGGTTCTGACTCGCTTCATCCCGAAGATAAGCTGGCTGAGCCGGATCTCATTTGCCGTAATCGTGGGTTTCGGTTCCGGCGTCGCCATCCCCCGCATCATCTCCTCGAATATCCTTCAGCAGGTGCAAGGGACATTGAAGCCGATCCTGAACGCCGGGCAGTCATCTTTCGGGATGGCCCAATTCAATGCCCTTCTGATCCTTGTCGGCGTCGTCACAGTCCTGATCTATTTTTTCTTTTCCATTGAGCACAAGGGGCCGATCCGGGTTGCAGCCAGGATTGGCATCTATTTCCTCATGATCAACTTCGGCGCGGGCTTTGGCTATACGGTCATGGCCAGGATGTCGCTTCTCATCGGCCGATTCGATGATCTGATTCTCTTCGCCTCCCGCGACTACGGCTATGCCTCGTTGGTGCTGCTCGGCATGATCGCCTTTGGCCTGTTCATGTGGGAGCGCAGCTCAACCGCCTCTTTCGGCCCCGATCAGGACCCACGCGCTGCCGTGAGCGATGCGCGCGACGAGCACCCCCCTCAGTAGGTTCAGAGCACCTGTACTCTTGGGATTCTCATAGACAGCGACGAGCCAAGCGTGATAACTGTAACGTGGCGGTCTCGAAGGCATCGTTTCGTCGATGCTCTGGAGACCATCGAGCGCATTGAACACCATACTGCTCAAGGAGCCGGTGCATCTTTGAGTGAGTGACCCCGTATGCTGACCGAAGCTGATACCTGCCGAAAGTACGTCCTGCCGAAGCTCTA
>DATMXF010000048.1:0-7188 GCA_035561835.1 Patescibacteria group bacterium | reverse complement strand
GACAAAAAAAAAGGGGGACATCCGAGCCCAACTCAGACCCGAGGTCTATCAGCTCCTCGCGAGGCCACCCGAGATCGTACAACAGGTTCAGCCCCCATAAGGTCGTCGCCGCGTTGCTCGATCCCCCTCCCATCCCTCCGGCAATAGGAATATGTTTCTCGATCCGGATGCTCACGCCGCCGTGTACGCCGCTGTGTCGCAGCAGCAGATCGGCCGCCCGGTAACACAAATTATCGGATCCGGACGGAACCTTGGGATCTTGAGACCAGATGGTGATCCCGCTCGTACGCCGCTCCAAGACGATGGTATCGCACAGTTCGGTCAGCGCCACGATCGAGCAGATTTCATGGTATCCATCGTCGCGACGTCCAAGGACCTCCAGAAAGAGATTAACCTTGGAAGGAGAAGTCAGCGTGACCTGCTTCATGTCTCAAGGCAACCCGAAGAATGGGGCCACGCCTGCGTCGAGATTCATCACCTGCGCTCCCTGGGACGGCTGCGGGAAGTGAAAGAGATCACGAGACAACTCGGGATTCAGCGTGTAGGATCGGTACGACACCTCTACCACCGTCCGCTCCGCGGGTTCTTCCAGGACGAGCGTACGCAACCCATTGGCCGCAGGGGCGTACCGAAACCTTAAGCGAAGCGATATCCGATCGTACAACTCCCCCCTCAGCAGGCTCAGGTTGTCGTCGGAAAACCAGAGACGCTGCGTGAATGGCGATTCCTGCGCTCGCAGCAGATACGCGCCATCGTGATCCGGACCGTACAGCTCTGCCTGTTCCAGTTGAATCGCAAGGGGTGGTAAGCCAAGCAGTAACCGCACCAGATGGGCCGGCGCCACGCGGAATCCCGTCACCCTGGCGACGTTCTCGGGCGTCGCACTCCCTTCGACGAAGAGATTCTGCAACAGCGCATGCGCGACCAGCCGACGTCCGTCGCTTACAATGACCAATGAGGTGAATCCACCCCAACCGATGCTCTCCAATCGAATCAGATCGGGCCGCTCGATTGCGACCACCTCTTGACGATACTCCAGCGTTCCCGCGCGCCGCACTGTCAGATCGAGTACGGCTTGTAAGCCTGTCACCGTGGGCTCGCGCTCCTGTAAGGATCGGACAATCTCCTGTCCGACCTGGCGCGAAGGGCGCAAAAGGTTCGTGTCCTCCGGGGCGAGATCAAGACCGTAAGCGCACCCGCTCAGCACTATGCCCATTATGAGCGCCACGAACCGCAGCGACGGGCGACAGGTCATCCACCCTCCCGAGAGAGGACGTCCCGGGCCTTTCTGAGTTTGTGCTGTACGGCCTCGTTGGCGCTATCAATGGCAAGGGATCGTTCCCACTCCCTGATCGCCTCGGGGACCATCTGCTTTCTGAAGTACACATCGCCGAGGTGTTCAAAGATCGTGGGGTCCTCCTTCTTGGTGAGTTCTGCGGCGCGCTTCAGTTCTACCAGGGCCTCATCCACCATCCCTTTCTTGTAGTAGGCCCAGCCCAGGCTGTCTACAAACGCCCCGTTATCGGGCTGAAGCTCCAGCGCCTTCTTGACCAAGGCCACCGACTCATCGAGCCTGATCCCCTCATCGGCAAACATGTAGCCCAGGTAGTTGTACGCATCAGCATGCTTCGGATCGACCGCCAGAAGCCGGCGAAAGATCGTTTCGGCCTTATCGATTTGACGGCTCCGCTCAAAGGCTGAGCCGAGTTGATAGAGGTAGGCGGCATTACTCGGTTCCAGGCCGAGCGCACGTTCAAGTTGCGCAATAGCCTGCGGATAGCTTTTTTGCTGGAAATAGATCAGACCCAACAGATACGGAATGACGCCCTCGTTCGGCCTCAGGGATCCCGCTATAGAAAGCAGGTCGCCGGCCTCGACATACCGTTCCTTCTGGCTGAGGATGTACCCGCGATGGAAGAGCGCGTCCGGATAGCGTGGACTGTCCTTGGGAATCTGCGCCAGCTCATCGAGGGCCTCATCGTAGCGCTTCTCATCCTCAAGGGTCAGGCCCAGATAATACCGGACCTCATGGTTACCCGGTTCCTGTCGGAGGATATCCCGAAAGGCTTGAATGGCCTCTCCATACGCCCGCTTTTCATAGTAAATAAATCCAATCCGCAGCTTGAATGAGCTGTTGTTCGGCTCTTGATCAAGCAGCCGTCGATACTCGATAAGGGCGGCGTCCAGGTCTTTCTGCCTCAAGAGCAATTGGGCCAAGCGCTCCCGAAGCTCGCCGCTCCTCGGATCGTCAACGAGTGCGCGCTGATACATCGCTCTGGCCTCATCCAATTTTCCCTGCGCCTCGAGGCTCATCCCAAGCGCCGCCAATGCGGGATCAAACGCTGAGTCGCGTTCCAGGATCTCTCGAAAGGCCTGGCTTGCCTGCTCCGGCTGCCCATCCTCCAGGTAGACCCGACCCAGATTGTAGCGGATCACCAGCGAGCCCGGATCGACATCCAGCGCTCGCCGGTACACTGCGATCGCCTCCTGCGCTCTCTTGGCCTCCCTATACAGGGCCGCGAGCTGCAGGTACGTCTCGGTCCGGCCGGGGTCCAGGTCGACCGCATTACGGAGATATCGTTCGGCCACCGGCAGGTTTTGCAGGCTCTGATAGACGGCGGCCAACAGCAGGTGAGCGTGAAGGTTTTTCGAATCCAGGGCAAGCGTATCCTCTCCCGCATTAATCGCCCCTCGAACGTCGCCCCGCTTCATATACAGAGAGGCCAGGTGATTGTGCATGACGACAGATCGAGGGTCAACCTGTAGTGCCGCGTTTTGCCACGTGATCGCGGCGTGATGATCTCCGGCTTGCTCCGCCAGCAGGCTTCTCATAAATCGGTAGTAGGCCTCGGTCTTGTCCGTTGCCTTCTCGGCCGCTTCGGTCACAGAAGCGCCGGCATCGACGGGTACCCCACGCCGTATTGCAGGCTCACGCCCAACCGTCTGCGCGGTCACGCACCCTTGAGCAAACACGGCCAGCCCCATCAATCCACACAGATAGTATCGAACTCGTCCTGCTCTACTCATGTCACACTCATTCAGCTCTTCACGCACTCCCGCACGGTCCGACGACTATGACCGCTCCGTTACGGCCGGTTTGAGCCTAGCAGGTCCGGAGGTCGGAGTCAACGCCGAATCCCTCGGTTTGTTTCCTATCGTTTCCCGACCTGGATCATAAGTCCAACTCTGATTCTAACTCTCGATACCCCAGACCCGCGCCGCCGGCATGTGGAATCGTCATCCGCGACACACTGCCTAAAGAAAACTCTTGTACCGGTATAATGGCTGTCCTATCATATTCTTGCTGATTTCTTATGAAGAAAAGCGTCGGCCGTCAGCATGCAGCCGGTCAGGCAATCAGGAATACCTGAAGGCTGAGCGGTGATGACTCGGTGATTCTGATACCGCGCCATCGGGTCGAACGTTGGCGCTCAGGGAGGCTGAGTTGAGCACGACACACATCCCGACCACCTCAATAACTTTCGACTGCCCAAAACGTAGGACGGCTCATTGGCGCCGGCCTGCGCTCGTCAGTTTTGCAGTGATACTGCTGGGACTTGTATCGATGACGTCCGAAGCCAACCCCGTTTCTCATCCAACCAGCATTCCGCTGCCTATCAGCGGGTCAATAGATGAGAAGGGGATTCCGGTCGGCTGGGATCTGGAGGTCTTCGAGGACCATCCCCAGATTAAGCTCGAATCACTCAAGGATGGTCAATTCAGTATCCGCCTCGTGAGTGCGAGAAGCTCCTTTGGGCTGCACAAAACGGTAGAGGTCGACCTGAAAGAGTTTCCGATACTGAGTTGGCGGTGGAAGGTGGATCGCCTTCCCGTTGCAGGTGATGCCCGCGAAAAGGACAAAAACGACCAGGCCGCCCAGGTCTACGTCATCTTTCCCCACCCGCTGATCAAAATGCGAAGCCCTACGCTCGGCTACCTCTGGGACAGTAATGCCCCGGCAGGAACCATTACTGATGGGTATTCCCCCGTCACCCCTATCAAGGTGATTGTCCTGCGGAGTGGAAAGCAGCAGTTGGGCAAATGGGTCCAGGAGCGTCGCAATGTTGCCGAAGATTACGTACGGCTTTTCAGCCAGAACTCGCTTCCTAAAGTGGGGCGTGTCGCCATCTGGATCAACACCCAGCACACCAAATCAACCGCCCAGGCGTCCTTCGCCGATCTTCAGTTTCAACGAGCCAATTAGCCAGATCCTCCCCCCTCGCCAGACAGGGCAGGCTCACCTTCTTCTTGAAGATACTTCATTTCGAGCGGTTTCCGGCGCTTGGAAATGATCAAGGATTCCAAGGCTGGACGCGGTCTTCCGACGGAGACTCCCGCGCCATCGTCGCGGCCCGTCCTGTGGCGGCGGCGCGGATGGCGCGAGTTCGCTCTCGCAGCACATCCAGCAGGGCAAGTTTCTCCGCCACCGGGCGCTGCGCCAGCGAGCGTCGCAAGGCGCGTTTGCTTTCGAGAATACGTTGAAGGTCAAACGTCATGCCCAACCCTACAGAAACCTTCGCTCGAATGTCTGCCACCGATCAAGTAGCCCGTGCCGGCGTACCAGGCCCTGAAACCCCTCCGCATTGATCGCCGCAGCCTCGATGAATTGGAGCAATCTGGCGTAGGCCTTGAACTTACCGCGCAAACGCTCGGCGAACTTTCAGATTTCGTCAGCGAGGTTGTCGAGCTTGGGTTTATTCAGCGCAAGGGACATCTATCTGCGATTCCCATCTCTTCGTTGGTCACGTACTCGGCGTCATAGCCGTAAGCGTAATCGAGCTAACCAGGGCGCCGCTTGCTTACGCGTCCACTGGAACGGAATGTGTCAATGATTTTGAGACACCTGGTGTCCGAATTGAGTGTCGCGCCTCATCGCTCTGTTCCATCGGCTTCGGTTGATTAATCCATGCGGCCTCCGGGAGCGCCGGAGGAACCGGTACCTTGCGTACGAACCGCTCCGGGTGGGTTTCATAGGCGGCCTTCAACACGGCGGCGCGGGCCGCGCGGACCTCGTCCGCCAAGCCGTAGCGCAGGGCCTCCGGTGTCGGTAGACCGATGCCCGTATGCCGATGCGCGGTGTTATACCAAGTGAAGAAGTCCTGACAGAAGCCCCGGGCATCCTCGATGCCCCCGAACCGCTCCGGGAAGTCCGGCCGGTACTTAAGGGTCTTGAACTGGCTTTCCGAGTACGGGTTGTCATCACTCGTATGAGGCCGGCTGTGGGTCTTGGTGACGCCCAGATCGGCCAACAGGCAGGCCACGGGCTTGGAGGTCATGGAGGAGCCCCGATCGGCATGGATCGTCAGGCAGCCTTGCTCGATGGACTGCTTGTCGCAGGTGGCGCGGATCAGCGTCTCGGCCAGGGCCGCCGATTCCGCCGGGGCCACCATCCAGCCGACTACGTAGCGGCTGAAGATATCCGGAATCACATAGAGATCGAAGTAGGACCATTTGGCCGGGCCGAGGAGCTTGGTAATATCCCACGACCGGACCTGGTTCGGGGCCGTGGCCAGCAGCTCGGGTGTTTGATACACGGGGTGGCGCAACTGGTTCCGCCGCTCCTTGACCTCGGCGTGTTCATTGAGAATGCGGTACATGGTGCGGATGGAGCAGCGGTAGTCGCCTTCGTCCAGCAAGGCGGCATAGACCTCATGGGGCGCCTGATCGGCACACCGGTCAGCGTGCAGCAGGTCGAGCCCGCCCTGCCGTTCGTCGGCAGACAGGGCGCGCGCAGGGCTCAGCCGCCTCGTGGGCTCCACAGGCGGCGCATTGTTCTGGGCTTGCATCCGATAGAACCCGGCACGGGGATATGCCGAGCGCGTCGCAGGCCGGCTTGATGCCCACCTCAGAGGCCAGGGTGCGCGCAGCGTCCATCAGTCGCTGCCTCCCGCCTCGGAGGGTGTCAGCGGAACCCCGAACATCTGCGAGACTTTTTTTTGGACGTCGATGATGCGTTCGGCCTGTCGGAGCCGCCGAGTCAGCCGTTCGTGCTCCTGGCGGAGCTGTGCATTCTCGCGCCACAGCGGATCGCGGCTTGGTGCCTTGCGGCCCCGTTTCTGGGGGGTGAGGGCGGACAGAGTGCCGGCCTCCCGTTGGCGCCGCCAGGTTGGTGAGGTTCGAGGAATACAGCCCCTCCCGGCGCCGGAGCGCCCCCAGGCTCCCCGGTGCGGTGCAGGCCTCGGCGAGCGTCAAGATGCGCAGTTTGTCGGCTGCGGTAAAGCGTCGCCTGGCCGCCCTGGGCTATCCGCCGCACTACCCTGAAGCGATCATCGAACACGGTCCCGGCAGAGATTTCTGGCTCTGTCATTGCGTCCCCGCGTGAGAGTTGCAGTCTCGTGTGCACCGTGTGCCATCTAACCATTAAGTGAGCCGCTTTAGACGGCTGCAAACGCTCGCAGCCTATCTTCTGAGACTGCTGGACTGCTCAGAGTTGAATTACCGAAATATCCAACACTTAGCTGAACGTGTCAAGAACTCTCTAATCGCCAAATACCGCCGCGACCGGCGGCCTATCTCCCCGACAACCCGTGGCCTATCTAGGCGGTCGCCCGGAGCGTCATGAGTAGATTCCTCCTTGACAGCTTTGTCATCGTGCGGAGGGTGCGCACCAGCCGAGGCCACCAAGAGGGTCCCGCAGCAAGCGCACCAAGCCATTGGCCCGTCCCGATCTTCTCCATGTACTCATTATGAGCAGACCCACCAGATTCACCAGGCCCCTTTCCGCTGAAACAGTCCCCGATCCTGCCCGGCCTGTGCGTGCCATCCTGCCTCCCTACCACCCAGGCTTTCCGAATCCCGCTCGGCTTGAATCGGCGTTGAAGAACTCCACCGTTCCGCCTTGCACCTTGCCGTACCCGACATGCTTGCCGCTGGCATCGTAGAACTCGATGATCTGCGAGGGCGCACTGCCGGGAGGGACCTGCTCAGGGTTCACATGCCACCGGCCTTTGGCGACCTCGCGAAGGGCCTGATCGCGCCAGGCCGGGAAGCCGCAGGCGGAGACCACCACCCTAATGAACAGAAGGCACATGAACCTGATCGCCCAATTTTTGCATTTGTCACTCACGATACGGAGCTGCGTCAACATGCCACGCCCTCTCTACACTCTCCGGTAAACGTCTCGCCGGTGCTTGACCCACAGGACTTCTACCATCCGCGCCTTGTCGTCTATGTCGTAGAGTACCCGAA
>DATMXF010000047.1:0-3828 GCA_035561835.1 Patescibacteria group bacterium | reverse complement strand
AAAAACGTGGAATCCTACAGGCGTCCAACGTTGCTCTTGGTGAACTGTTGTGGGGGGAGTAGGTGAGCGCGAGAAGCGAGGCGTATAAATTCAAGATCACGCTGCGGGGGATCACACCGGCCGTGTGGCGACGGATCGAAGTGCCGGCGAGCTACAGTCTGTGGGACCTGCACGTCGCGATCCAGGACGCTATGGGCTGGCAGGACTACCACCTGCACGCCTTTCGGTTCGAGGATCCAGACCGAGGCGGGATGATCGAGGTCGGGATTCCCGATGAGGACGCGTTCGAGGATGCCCCAGTCGTGCTGCCGGGCTGGGAGCAGCCGATGTCGGCATACTTCGATCGGTCCGGTATGCGGGTCAAATATGAGTACGATTTCGGCGACAGTTGGGAGCATGATCTCCTGTTTGAGGGGATTGTCCCGCGGGTCAAGGGTCAGAAGTACCCACGCTGCACTGGCGGGGCCAGGGCCTGCCCACCGGAGGACTGCGGTGGTGTGCATGGGTACGAGAGGCTGCTCTCAGTGATATTCGATCCCCGGGATCCGGAGTACGAGAGCACGATAACCTGGCTCGGCGGAGACTTCGATCCGGAGGCGTTTGATCCGGCGAAGGTCAAGTTCGACAACCCACGCGCCAGGTGGCGGCGCGCGTTCAGAAGCTGAGAGAACACAAAGCTTGCGAACAGATCAGAGAAGCACTCGCAGGCCGGAGACGTGGCTCCTGCCAGTGCCCGCAGAGCCTGGATTCTCGCTGGAGCCCGCCCTCGACACTTTCCGTTTACTTTTCGATAAGTTCTCAAGTATTATTTCACCCGTTCAGCCTCACCGAATGAACTGCCTGGAGGACGTAGACCGAGCAGCCTATGCGGCAGATTGTCGACAATATCGATCTCAAGCGGTTCCAAGGCGTGCGAGGCGTTTGCACGTCCATCGGCTCTTCTGTTTCTTTGCCGGTCACGATGTAATCGTCCTGATCCACATAACCCCCCTGCCTCAAGGCGGGGACTTGTAGGAGCCTTCATTCATGATCAGAATGGTACCCGTTTTTATCGGTTTGGTGCTGGGTGTGGTCTTTCTTGTGGGGTGCGAGAAGCGCGAGATGCACGTCAAGACCGTCAGTGTCAGCGCTTCAACCATTTACTGTCGCTTCGATCCATCCTGTGCGGTAAACAGTACCGACAGCAGTACGACGCCTATTCCGATGCAGGCTGGGGGGACCGCGTTGCTCCATTCCCGCACCTTCGCGGGCAAGCCCGGGACGCCGGCGAGCGGACTGTACGGCTACGAGTACCGGCTGGATCTCGAAAAGGCCAGCGAGACGATGGTGGAGGTCGAAGGTGTGGCGACCAAGCGTAGGCCGTGTTTGCTGACCATGTCGCTGGAGTTTGGGCCGATCGTCGATACCCTGGATTACGATGGTGATGGGAAGGCTGGAGATTTGGTGTATGTCGTCACGAGCGGCGGGCCTGGCACGATTCGGCCCGGAGCGGTCCACCGGTGGCGCAACAAGCTCATCGTGAACTTCGACACTCCCGTCTGCGTCGGACCGCCCGGTGACCAAGGCCATAGCAGTTACCTCTTTGGCCTGGCCTCCACGCAGCCCCCGACGTCCGTCGAAGCCACGGTCAAGGAAACGGCCGGCTTAGCCGCGGCGCCGGTAAAATACGAGCAATATCCACGAGCGTCAAAACTCGAGCAATATCCCTATTACAACGTGCCGGCCCTCGCCCCCCGGACAAATACGGCGCCTGAGCCGGAGGGGTCCGAAAATCGTTGAGGACACTCGCGGGCGCTCGACGCTCACGCTCTGCGCTGGTGTCGAGCGGTCAGACGGTGTGACGGCCGGCTACCAGATACGACAGCCTCACTGGAGGACCGCACGGCGTACGTAAAGACAGATGAAGTTGTCGCGAAGATCTCGCTGGCCGATCAGGCGCGTTGAACTGCTGAGTGAAGCCGCGCTACCACCTCGCCTCTGCGCAAGGTTCGGGACAGTTCACGCGTAAACGGCGCACAGCAAGCCGGATTGCATCGAACCCGGGCTGCGGCGGATCTGAGATGATCGCTCGTCGCCGCTCCTCCGCACAGCAGTTCAGGACCTCCGGTTTTCTCCGGTAGAGGGTTTGATCATCATGGATATGGAGATCAGCCCGACGAGACCCAGCAGGGCTGGGGTGAAAAGAATCAAAAACCCGGGCCCCATTCGCCATTTTCCCGTAATCGGGTCGTAGTCAAAGCAGCGAAAAATGGTTTTGTCCCCGGGAAGGGGATATGAGGGAATAAATTCTCCCTGCATTTCTCTCAGTACCTCTGCTAGCCTGGAGGTCGTCTGAAACCCTACGAGTATTCTCAGGAGATACCCATTTCGATCAATGCCGGCGACCATCGCCGGATGATCGTATCCTTTGATCTCTTCGCGCCATTCAACGTGAAATCCCATGCTTTGGGTCAGCGCTGAGATCTCTTTCGTCACGGCAAATACCCAGCGTTCCGGTTGGGGCAAGTCCAGGATGTTCCCCACTCTCACCATATCCTCTACCGTATCCCGAGGATCAAGACTGAGGACCAGCACGCGATATCCTTCCACTTGAATTTTTTGCAGTTCGTTCCGCAGATAATGGAGATACGGGTAGCAAATGGTCGGACATCTGGTATACACAAGCGTGAGCAGAACGGGATATTTCGCATACATCTCGGAAAAGCGAATCTCCTTGTGAGCGGTCTTTACAGCGATATCCGGAATCTTGCGATGGACATATCGATTCTCATCGGGCAATGCCGGTTGCGCAAAGGCGGACACTGCCGGCAAAAGTATCATGGTGCAGGTGATGAACGCCGCCGAATACAGTCGATAGCGTGCTACGACGGAACAACGCGGGGCCTTCGGCAGGATAATAGTTGAGCTGAACATCACACCTCTACATTCCTGGTCCCAGGAGTCCTGGAATTCGTCTACAGAGAATGGGAGCGCCGTTCCTGTCTCCCTCCGCCCGGCTCCCCCTTGTTGTAAGTTCCAGATTAATTCTACCGCTCCGGTGTCGGCATGTCTAACGCTGCTTGCTATAACCTTACTGATTAGGCGACAGCAAATCGGCCGAAGCAGCCGCTAGAGGAAATCCGTCAGCGGATACCTTCGACGAATTCCCGCCGCCTCTTGAGACCCATCCTCGAAGACGCGGTGGTCATCATACTCAAAGCTCGGTGTACTAAGCCGAAGATCTCCTGTCGCAGAACGCATTTGTATAGGGGGGCATGGACCTTCGTGTTGCAGCGCGCAATCTAATGGATCGCCAAGAGCAGCAGACCAGCCAATGGCTTGCGGATATTACCCATCGGTCAACAATAAACCCGCGGGTCGGTAGAAACGATCAGCGGGAAAAGGCCTTAATGCATCGCTTTGAAGCGCCGAAGAAAAAGACGATGATCCCCAGCAAATACAACAGGGCGAAGATCACGGCAGCTTTCGCCAGTGTTGTGCCGAGGGACAGATCGGGCGGATAGAGATTGAATCTTCTGGGAATGGAGAACGTCCCGGAAAGGTAAAACATACTCACGAATCCCCAGCCCCCTAATAAGAGCAACGCAAAGATGCTCCTCGATAATCCGACGGAGAAGGGTGTCCCGGACACCTTCTCCGCGAACCAGACGATGAAGGCGAGATTGAAGAAGATCTGACCCAACAGGTTATAGGTATGAAAGTGGGCGGGAACCCACTGGGTGTTGTGCAGGACAAAATTGTTGACAATCGTCGCATCCAACACGGCCGCGACCCCGCCTATCGCCCAACCCAGCACCCCATAAAAATAGAGGAGAGAAGACAGATTCC
>DATMXF010000046.1:0-4480 GCA_035561835.1 Patescibacteria group bacterium | reverse complement strand
CCCGGGCGGTCCGCCTAAGGGAAGCAGAAACGTCACAGTCGTCCCGAGACCCAGCCCATCCGAGCGGGCCCAGATCCGGCCCCCGTGCTCTTCGATAATTCCTTTGCAGATAGCCAGGCCCAGGCCGGTCCCTGGAGCCTCTCGTGCGGCTGAACTATCCAACTGCTGAAAAGGCACGAACAACTTCTCAAGATCCTCCTGTGCGATGCCTCGACCCTGGTCGGTCACGCTGAAGGCGATCGCCCGGTCCGTATCTTGCGGTCCGTGTACTGCGCCCTCATCGTTCGAAACGGTGCGCCTTAACTCCGCAACAACGCGCACGCGCCCTGCAGGCTCAGAGAACTTGATGGCATTGCTCAAGAGATTCGTCAGGACCTGAACAATCTGATCCTGGTCGGCCTGAACCGGAGGCAGGTCCGGAGGGAGGCTCGTCTCGATCGCAATCTGTCGTCCCGTCGCCAGCGTGCTCACACCGGTTATGGCAAGCTCGATGAGGTGCGGCGCCATCTGATCGGACAGCTTCAATGCAAGCTTCCCCGCCTCAATCCTAGAGATATCCAGGACATCGCTCACCAGGCGGATCAGACGATCGGCATTCCTCAGGCAGATCGCCAGCAGCTCCTGCTGGAATGGCAGCAGTTCCTGCGCGCTCCCCATGATGAGCTGTAGCGAGCCTTTAATAGAGGTCAGGGGAGTTCGCAACTCATGCGAGACGGTAGAGACAAACTCCGATTTCATCTGCGCGATTTCCCGCTCAACGGTCACATCCCGAAGGGTGTGCACCTGCCCGATGACGGCTCTGGCCTCATCCCGCACCTGGGTGCGTATGCGCAGCAGGGCGCGAGGATACGGAAGCTTCAGTTCGATCGTATCGCGTTCCGTCGTCTCCTGGTGCAGCAGAAGCCCACGGAAGCTTCGCTCAAACTCGACAGGGTTTTTTGCCCGGGAGGTCAGGAACTCCAGGGTCGCAGCCGGATCGTCATGCGCCAGGCCGTCGGGGATCAAGCCAAAGAACTTGCGGAAGGCCAGGTTGGCGAGCAGCAGCCGCCCTTCGTGGTCAAACAACGCGATCCCGTCGGAGGTGGCCTCCAGAACGGCATGAAGTCTATCCCGCTCCTCAGTCCATCCTGCCTCGTCCTGGAACCGCTTGACACCCTCCGATTCTCGCATGCCCCTATTATACTCCATAGGTGCGGCGCATCAGCCGTCCCACCCTCGCGTTCAACTCGCCGATCTCGAACGGCTTCGTGAGATAATCGTCCGTCCCGATCAGGAATGCCTTGGTCTTGGTCGCGCTCTCCCCCATGGCGGTCAACATGAGAACCGGGATAAAGGCGGTCTTGACATGTTCCCGGAGGCGACGGCAGACCTCAAGCCCGTCCATCTGTGGCATCATCAGATCCAGAATCACCAGACTGGGTTGCTCAACCTCAACCGCCTTTAACGCCTCCATGCCGTTGGCGGCCGTCAGAATCTCGGCCGGGAATGGAAGCTGTCCGAGCGCGATCGCCACGATCCGCCTCACGTCCTCCTCATCGTCTACCACGAGGATCTTCATTCGTCGTTCGACCGGGCCGACGACAGGCGTGCTCCAGGTAGGCGATGGCGCGACCGAAAGGGCGGTATCCGTGCGTTCGACCGGGCCGACGACAGACGTCGAACAGAAAGGGCAGGCTTTCCAACCGGGCAGCAGATCCTGACGGCACGACGGGCACCTCGGTTTCAGGACCGCCCGGCAGACAGGACAGACGGCGTAGTCGGCCTCGATCTTCTCTCCGCAGCTTCCGCAACGGTTCTGAACGCCTTCGTCCCCCAGGATCGTCCGCAGGACTTCGTCCGGGCTAGTCAGTCCTGCGAGAACCTTGGCGCCCGCCGCCTCAATCAAGCTCACGAATCCCCTGGCGTTGGCCTCCCGCCGCAAGATCCCCTCCGACGCCCGCTTGGCGATCAGCTCGCGCATCGCGGCATCGATGGGCAGGAACTCGAATACGCCGATCCGCCCGAGAAATCCGGTCCCCTGGCACGACGGGCACCCTTTCCCCCAAAAGACGGCCATGGAGCCATCCGTCAGCCTCAGCCGTTTCACGACGTCGTCGGAGGGCTGGTACGCCTCACGGCAATGACGACAGAGACGCCGCATCAGTCGCTGGGCGACAATCAGCGAGACGGAAGAGGCCACCAGGAACGGCTCAATCCCTAAGTCCAGCAGACGCGCAATGGCCGAGACGGCGTCGTTGGTATGCAGCGTGCTGAACACCAGATGGCCGGTCAATGAAGCCTGAAAGGCGATCTCGGCGGTCTCGTGGTCCCGGATCTCCCCCACCATGATGACGTCCGGGTCCTGGCGCAGGACAGAGCGGAGGGTTGAGGCAAAGCTGAGCCCGGCTCGCTCGTTCACCTGGACCTGATTAATTCCTTGAATCTGGAACTCGATCGGATCCTCGATGCTGACGATATTGATCCCGGGCGACTTCAGGTGAGAGAGCGCGGCATACAGCGTCGAGGTCTTGCCGCTCCCGGTTGGTCCGGTCACCAGGATCGCGCCCTGGGGCTGCGCCAGAACTGTTTCAAGGAGTCGTCGCTGCATCGGTTCCAGTCCCACATGCTCCAGGCTGAGTAGATCCCGGACCGGATCGAGCAGTCGCAGAACGACTTTCTCTCCGCAATGGGTCGGCAGGGTGGACACCCGCAGGTCCAGCGTGCGCTCACCGTGTTTGACCTTAATCCGTCCGTCCTGGGGGAGGCGGCGCTCCGCAATGTCCAGCCCGCCAAGGATCTTCAGTCGGGAGACTACGCCGGCGTGAATCCATTTGGGCATGGCCGCCGCGTCCCGCAAGATACCGTCTACCCGATTCCGGACCGTGACCTCGCCGACGCCGGGCTCAATGTGGATATCGCTGGCGCGCGCCTTCATCGCCTCGCTGATCAGAAGATTGACCATCTTGACGACCGGGGTCGTCTCACTTTTCTTCAGGTCTAAGACTCCGCCGGCCTCCAGCGACCCGGTCGACGACAGCACCGTGACCTCCGCCCCGTTTTCGAGGTTGCGGACCAACGGGTCCAGCGACTCCTCAAAGGCATAGCAGCGGGCAATCGCGTCTTGAATCTCCGTCGGCGTTGAGACGGCCGGTCGGACCCGAAGAGACGCGCGGAACTCTACATCCTTGACGGCCTCCAGGTTGATCGGATCGGCCATCACCAGAAGCAGCGCCTTCTCCTCTACGGACAGGGGGCAGATCGTGTACTTCTCGGCCATGGCACGAGGAACCAGATTCAGGGCCTTCGGCTCGACGACCGCCGACGCCAGACGCACGTAGGGAACTCCAAGCTGGGTCGCCAGCGCCGTCGCAATCTGCTCTTCCGTCGCCAACCCGCGGCTCACCAACAATTGCCCCAGCCGTTGCGGAATCGGACCCTGCAGCTTCAGCGCCTGTTCGAGCTGCTCCGGCCGAATGACCTTTGCGGCAATCAGGATTTCGCCAATTTTTTTTCTCATACAAATGTCCGGTCACATGGTTCAGATGTAGGGTCCCCTCAAATTTATATCTAATCGCCCTTCTCGTCCCCGGCGGCTCGATCAAGATCGATCTCCCGCAGACCCGGGGCAACCTCGCGAGGCGTATATCGCGCTACCTCGCGCATCTGCCGGACAACCTTGACAATAGTCTCGACAGCCGTCTCGATGTTCGCGACCGCCTTGGCCTTGGCCTCTGCCGTCACCCCGTCGCGGGTCAACCGCTCCACACTCAGGCTGATGATGTTCAGAGGATTCAGTATCCTGTCGCTCGCGGTCACCGCCAACTCCCGGATGGCGCCGACTTGAAACGCCTCGCGGGCCTGGGCGCGCAGCGTCCTGACCTCACAGGCCCTGGCAACCGCCATCTCCAGCACGGTAAGGTTAGGGAGCGGCTTGAGCAGATAATCAAAGGCCGCCCCCCGCCGCATCGCGGCAATCACGTTCTCGAGCGACCCGTGCCCGGTCAGTACGATAACAGGAAGACCGGGGTCCATATTCCGAAGCCTCTCGAGCAACTCCAGCCCGCCCAGGCGAGGCATAGACATATCGGTGATGACGACATCCGGAATCTCCACCGTCGCCATCGCCGCAGCCGCCTCGCCATCCTCGGCCTCCCGCACAGTATACCCCAACCGCTGGAGATGGCGTGACAGCAATCGACGGATCTCCGGCTCGTCATCAACGATGAGCACTCTCCCGTTCACCATTACCCCCCTTGACAGATAATACCCGCACCCGCGTCTCCAATGGTTAAAAGCCGCTCGATCGCTGCGTCCAGATCCTGAAGATTCTCCAGCGGCTTCCTCAAGGAGGCATAGCCTATCCGTTCGATCTCCTCAATCACGGGAGATCCGGTGAGCATCAGGATCTTCATTCCGGGATACCGCAGCCGACACTGGGCTGCCAGATCAAGACCGTTCATCCCCGGCATCATGAGGTCCAAGACCGCGATATCGAATACGC
>DATMXF010000045.1:0-6276 GCA_035561835.1 Patescibacteria group bacterium | reverse complement strand
CTCCGGCAGGATGTCGAGGTCCTGGTCAACGATCGGAATGTCGCGCTTCTCGACGGCCTGAAGACAGCGCTCACCCCATTCGACCAGGTGACGCTGCTCATCAACGGCGCCCGTTTGCCACATCCATAATCGGATTATGCTAACACGGGGCTGAGCCGCCGCGAAGCGGTCGGTTTCGTGCCCCTGGTTCTCCCGGAGCGGAGCGGAGGGAAGGGGCACCGGCTCAGCCCCGTGTTCTCCATGAGCGAAGCGCAGGGAGAACCAGTATTTGTCGGCCACGGCGGAGTCCGCAGAACCTTGACAAGTCCTTGAAAACCCGAGAGAATCGCAACGATTGTGGGAAGTATGAGGATCAACATAGACTGGTCCGCATACTCTATAGTTCGGCAGCCATTACGAGGGTGCAGTGAAGAGAGCCCACATTCTTAGCGAGATCGCACGCACCGCGTCTGCCAATGGCGGTGTCCCGCTGGGCGAAGCACGCTTTGAATCAGAAACCGGGATCAAGCGACCCGATTGGTACGGGAAACATTGGGCTAAGTGGGGCGACGCTGTCCAGGAGGCTGGGTTTACCCCGAACAAACTCAACCCTGCTTTCCGCGATGAATTGCTCCTCGGCAAGTATTCAGAGTACGCGCGTGAACTGGGCCGGCTTCCCACTGCTGGTGATCTCCGCCTGAAACGGCAGAACGATCCCGAATTTCCAAGCTGGAACACTTTTGCCCGTTTCGGCAGCAAAGCTGAGATGGTCAAAAAGGCATTAGAGTTCTGCCGTTCGGACCAAGGATTCCAAAACGTGGTTGAGCAGTGCGAAAATTATCTCCGCGCCTTGACGTCCGCGCCAGACGAGGACGAACCGTCGGCCGAGAAAGTGGTCATCGGCTACGTCTACATCATCAAACACGGCTCCCGTCGCGAATATAAGATCGGTCGCACAAATAATCGACTCCGACGAGAGGGTGAGATTGGCCTTGAGCTGCCCGAGAAGATCGAGCCAATTCATGTCATCGAGACGGATGATCCGGCAGGTGTTGAAGCCTACTGGCATCGTCGGTTTGCAGAGAAGCGAATGAAAAACGAGTGGTTCGCGCCGACCTCCGACGATGTCCGGGCATTCAAGCGTTGGCGGCGGATCAGTTAGCCGCCGAACCATGCCCTGCATCGGACGCTCAACCAGCGGCGCTTTACACCGCCGATTTCCGGTCGCTGAAAGTAAACGTTAGATAGGGTGAGGATTCGTAGCTAGAATTGAGCTGAAACGCCGGACAAGGAGATGAGGGCGATGCCCAATGAGTTTACGGCAGTTGTTGAACGCGATGGCGATTGGTTTATTGCCTTTTGCCCTGAGATCCCAGGCGCTAACGGACAAGGTAAGACAAAAGAGGAGGCTATCGAAAGTTTGTCTCAGGCCGTCGCTCTGATCCTTCAGGACCGCCGGGAAGACGGTTTGCGAGGAGTCCCGCCAGACGCTGTCCTTGATAAAGTGGCCGTCAAGTGAAGCGGAGCGAACTGCTCCGGCACGTGAGGAAGCATGGCCGTTGGGGTGCCTTCTTGAAATATTCTGTGCAGCCCCACAGAGGGGTATTGCAGAACGCTTCTGTGACATGGGGGTGAGCAAGGAGATAAACATAGGGATTGGACGTGTCTGCGAGATCTGGCGGTACCCCGTGAAGTCCATGATCGGCGAGCGGCTCGATCGGGGTCACGTGGGCACTCAAGGATTATGGGGCGATCGGGGCTGGGCGATTCGAGACGAGGTGACCGGGGAGATTCATAACGCGAAGCGTCACCCCATCCTGATGCAGTGCTCGGCGGTGTACCACGCAGAGCCACGTGCCGACCATATTCCGCACGTGGATATCACGCTGCCCGACGGCTCCACCGTCTCCAGCGACTCGCCGGCTGCCTCGCGGCGCTTATCTGAACTGATCGGACGGCGCGTTTCTCTCCGCCCGGTGCAGCCGGCCGCAGACACGGCATATTACCGTAGACGTGAGCCAGGCGCCGCTCTGTTCGGCCGACTATGGGCGTATCGGTCGGCTCGCCGCCTGCTGCAGCGGCTCATCCTTCGAGGCCAGGTCGCAAAGGAATTGCGGGCGGCGTTGGGGCGCGAGCCGGAGGAACCATTGCCCGATCTGTCCGACGTTCCCGCAGTTGTTTGGGAGTTCCACACGCCGCCGGGCACGTATTTCGATCTCTTTCCGATTCACGTGCTGACAACGTCAACGTTACAGTTCATGTCGCAGTTGAATCCGGCCGCCAATTGGGATGTCAGACGGTTCCGGCCCAACGTGCTGGTGGACACCGAGCCTACGACTGGGGCTATGGAGAACGACTGGGTTGGCCGTATGGTTCGCATCGGCAATCTTGTCGTCAAAGGGGAACTTCTCACAATCCGGTGCGCGATGCCGATGCACGCCCAGGCGGATTTGCCGCGCGATCCATCGGTGCTGCGGACGATCGTCCGTGAAGCGAACCAGTGTCTAGGGGTGTACGCGTCGGTCATCGAGGCGGGCAGTGTCGGCACGGGCGATCCAGTGGAACTCGTGCCCTATTCAGCTACGTAGCACCGGTTGAGGGCTGGTACAATGAAGCTCATGGAGCTCAATGATGAGTAAACTTCATCACGTAATCATCGGAGCGAGTGCGGCGGGGCTGGCAGCCGTCGAAGCGATTCGGCGGGTGGATAGGGACTGCTCGATCACGGTCGTCTCGAAGGAGCCGATGCCGCTCTACTCGCGGGTCGGCCTCACGCACTTCATCTCCCGCGAGGTCGTCTACGACGGGATGCGGATGCGGGACGACGGCTACTTCGACCAGATGAAGGTGCGGGGCCTGATGGGAGTGGCTGCCCTCTCCGTCGATCACGCTGCTCGCCGTGTCGCGCTGAGCAACGGCGAGAGCTTGGCCTACGACAACCTGCTGGTAGCGTCGGGCTCTCACGCCGTCATGCCACCGATTCCGGGGACGAATCTCCAAGGCATCTATCCCTGCATCACCAACAATGATGCTAAGCAGATCGACGCGGCAATTTCCAGTGCGAAAGAGGCTGTGGTCATCGGCGCGGGTCTGATCGGGATCCAGGTGGTGGATGCATTCGCCCGTCGTGGCCTGAAGACGACCGTTATCGAACAGATGCCGCACGTGATGCCTGCCATGGCCGATGCGGTCTCGGCTGCGATGGCGGAGGAGGTACTTCGGAAAGCGGGGGTGACGGTCAGGTGTGGCGTCAGGGCAACAGAACTGTTGGATAAGAGCGGCTATATCGCCGGGGTAAGAATTAAAAGCGGGGAACTGCTCCCGTGCCAGCTCCTGGTCATGGCGGCCGGTGTCGCGCCCAATATCGACTTTCTTGATGGGACCGGCGTCACGATCCATCGCGGTCTACTCGTGGATGCTCACCAGCAAACCAGCCTGGATAGGATCTATGCTGCCGGGGACGTCGCTGAGACGGTCGATATGTTCAGCGGCGAGCGAGTGGTGAACGCTATCTGGCCTGAAGCGCTGAATCAAGGCAGGATTGCCGGACTGAACATGGCCGGGGTCATCGCGTCGTACGAGGGGTCGATGGCGATGAATGTGACCTCGGTCCTACAAACCCCGGTCGTGTCGTTAGGCGCGTGGAATTCACAGCCCGGTGACCGGTATGAGATCCGGGAGGTCCGCGACGACCGAAGGCAGGCCTACCGCAAGTTAGTCTTTGATGGGGAACAGCTTGTGGGCGCGATGTTGGTGGGAGACTTCGAGGACGCCGGGATCCTGCACAACATGATACGGACCCGGACCACCTTTACCTTGAGACCGGACCACTTGGCCCCATCCACCATCCGGTGGGGAACTGTTTTGCAAGCGATCAAAAAGGCCGGTAGGGTGTGAAGATCGAGGTGGCGCTGTACGCCACGCTATCTCAGTACCTGCCGCAAGGCTCCCATGGCCACAAGGCGACCATGGACTGTCCCGACGGGGTCACGGTCGGACAGGTGATCGACCAACTCGTTATCCCCAAGCCGCGCCCCACGATGATCCTTATCAACGGCCTCCAGGCCGGCGAAGATACCCCGCTGAAAGAAGGCGATCTCCTCGCCCTGTTCCCACCCCTCGCCGGCGGGTCACCCATCGCCTTAGCCGGAAGGCCGAGCTGCTCGTAGGTGTTCATGGGCTTTCATTAGAAGATCCTGGGAGTTCTTGAAGGTTAACCGGCTCATAGCGAGGTCATATGGAAGCCAGTCGAAACCGATATGTTCATCGGAAAGGCTGACCTCGGACCGATCTGTTTCTGCGAGGAAGTAGATGACGAGCTTGAAGATCCCGATCCCTTTCTGACGGAAAAAATATCGGAGCGACTGTTTGTAACCGTCTACAAAGCAAAGTTCGGAGATTCCAGTCTCCTCTTTTAACTCGCGCCTGGCCGTTTGCTGCGCGTCTTCGCCAGGTTCGATGTGGCCCTTGGGGAAGTCCCAGTGGCCTGACTCATAGTGGAGAAGCAGGTAGTACCGTTCCGGCACCTGCCTGAACAGAATTACACCCGCCGAGATCTCGCGTGGCATATCACCTCAATCTTGCTCAATTCGCGTACTCTGCGACAAAGATGGGCGGTGTCAAATCGTACGCCATTTTCTGCTTTCCTCAGGATACCCATTATGCTATATAGTATCACATGAACAGCAGGTCGGTTTCATGCCCGCCGTTTAAGGTCTATGGCATCAATCTGGTGGTCAGGATGCTTCGGGAACCGCCGGACAGCCTGACGATTCACTGCCCACGGGGCGCCTCCATCAGATACGGCCAGGTCGTGATGGTCGGTGACGGTTTTGATGAAGGGTCCAATTCCTTCCGGGAGATGCCTCCGCCTGAAGCGATTGTCGCCTTCGAGGAAGCCTCTGAAGGCGTAGAAGGGCACTATTTCTACCGGAATAACGAGGAGTACCGGATCCTCTCGCTGGATTCGATCATCATCGCCTTCCCGCAGCCGTAGCTAGCTTTATCTCGACGACAGCCCGCCCTTAATCTTCTTTGGCCTAACCTCTCTCCGCAGCCTCTCGATATCGGCTTTGGTGGGTAGTGATTCTTGTGCGCCGCGCTTGGTCGTGGTCAGGGCGCCGGCTGCGTTTGCAAAGCGCACGGCGTCCTCTAACAACTGTAATCGGCCTGCGTGAAGCGCGTTGGCCGGAGACTTCCCGGTTATAGCCGTAGCCAACGCACCATTGAACGCGTCGCCGGCGGCGGTGGTATCGACAGCCTCGACCGGGAAGGCGGGCAGATGTCGCACGTCGGAGGCTGTGCACAGCAACGCTCCCTGAGAGCCAAGCGTCACAATGACGACGTGAGGGCCGCACGCAAGCAGCACCTTGGCTGCTGCCGCAGCGCTGGGCAGGTCGGAGACGGCGATCCCCGTCAACGCTTCGGCCTCGGTCTCGTTCGGCGTCAGCAGGTCGATATGACGAAGCAGATCGTCCGACAAAGGGCACGCAGGCGCTGGATTCAGGATAGTCGTCATCCCGCGGGCCTTAGCGAACTGTAGCGCCCGCTCAACCGTGACGATCGGGATCTCCAGTTGCACGAGCATGACGGTCCCATGGACCAGGAAGGGCTCGTGCTGCTCAACGTCTGCCGGCAGGAGCAACCGATTGCTGCCTGGCGCTACGGCGATCTGGTTCCGCCCGTATCGATCAACAACAATCAGGGCGACACCCGTCGGCGCCGACTCGTCTCGGAGCAGACCGTCGGCCGGCAGCCCCGCTGCGGTGAGGTCTCGGCAAATCCGGTCGCCGAACGGATCGCGCCCGAGCTTCGTGAGAAACCGGACATCAGCTCCAGCCCGAAGCGCCGCGACGGCTTGGTTCGCGCCTTTCCCACCGTTCGAGAGAAGCAGTGCGCCGCCGAGGACCGTCTCTCCCTCTCGCGGCAGTGTGGAGACAGTCACGGTCACATCAAGGTTGGCGCTGCCGATGACGACAACCTGTCCGCTCAGGTGAGCGGCCGGCATATCCGCTCCAGGAAAAGGGCCATGAACCGTCCGGCGTCCACCTCCATACACACCTGCAGGTTCGGCGGCTTTTTCCATTCCTCCTTGATGGGGCGCCTGTCGGCAATCGTTATTCCTTGAGCTGGACCGTCTCCCGTCTCCACCTCGACATGCAATGACCGGCTACTGACAAGGGATCGATCGATCGCAATGCCAACCGCGAGCGGGTCGTGGAGCGGGATCGCGGCATACCCCGTCCGTCCTCGTTCAATGCCAAACAGTCGCTCAGTGGTATCACGGACGAACTGGGT
>DATMXF010000044.1:0-16733 GCA_035561835.1 Patescibacteria group bacterium | reverse complement strand
GCTATAGACTGTTTCCACCTCATACATGCCGTTCACGGCCCCTTTCAGCAGATCACAGAGGGTCTCATCATCATCGATGACCAGGACGCGATACTTTTCACCAACCTCAGGAACCGAGAACGCAGACTCCTTAAGAGAAGGAGCATAACTCGGGATAATGTGATGTATCTGTTGCAGGAGGGCTGGTATGTTGCCAACCATCGCCAGGGTTTCGATGTGGTTCAGACGCTCTTCCAGATCCCCGAAGGAGGTCTGCGGCTGCCGCACAGCGAAGATCATGCCATATTCCGAAGCCAGGACTTCTTCGTCATCCCAAAGGCTCTCATGCAACTTCTCCCCCGGGCGCAATCCTATGTATCGCTTGGTTACCTGCGATGGGTTCAGACCTGACGTCAGGGCGAGGTCATTCACCAGTTGGTCGATCTTGACTGCCTCTCCCATGTTCAAGATAAACAAGTCCTCCTTGCAGTCCAACGTGCTGCTCTGCAACACCAGTCCAACCGCCTCGGATATCGTCATGAAGTAGCGGGACATCTGGGGGTCTGTGATGGTGATGGGCTCTCCATCCTCGATCTGCTTCTGAAAGAGGGGCACAACGCTCCCGGCGCTGCCGAGCACGTTGCCAAATCTCACAGCGAAGAAACGAGGCCTTCTGCCCGGAGGACTCGATTGCCGGAGGACTTGGTTGAGGGCCATGATGTACTTCTCGCTCACCTTTTTCGTCGCCCCCATCAAGCTTTTCGGTCTTACGGCCTTGTCGGTCGAAACGAATACGAAGGTGTTGACGTCGAACTTCTGCGCAACTTCAGCCAGGCGTTTCGTCCCGATGATATTGTTGAGGACCGCCTCTCCCGGATGGTCCTCCAAGATCGGCACGTGTTTATACGCTGCGGCGTGGAACACAACCTGCGGCCTCGTGCGTTCGAAGATCTCCGACATGCGTGGAATATGCTTGATGTCTGCAAGGGCTGCCGTTACGTTGGCCTTAGGGAAATGTTGTCGGATCTCCAATGAGATGTGGTGCAGGGCATTCTCGGCGCGTTCGATCATGATGAGCGATTCAACGTCATAACTTACAAGTTGCCGACACAGTTCTGAACCAATGGATCCCCCCGCTCCGGTCACCATGACCCGCTTTCCGCGGATAAACTCGGCAATCGCCTCTCGGTTGATGGCCACCGGTTCTCGCCCAAGCAATTCATCAACGTGCACCTTTCGAAGATACCGCAGCTTTCCATCCCCCCGCACGAGCTGGGCAAAAGACGGGAGGGTCTTGAATTCCAAGCCAGCCATGGCACAGATGCCGCCGATGCGGCGCAGATCGTTGCTCGTTGCGGTCGAAATCGCGATGATCGCTTCTTGAATCGCATACGTCTTAGCGATGTCAGAAAGCCTGTCGATTGTGCCGAGCACAGGCCGGCCATGGATGGTCGCCCCATGCTTTTTGAGGTCGTCGTCGACGAAACCGATGAGTCCGTAACCCAACGACGGATTGCCGAGGATTTCCCTTGCGATCAATTCGCCGGTTTCCCCTGCCCCGATAATGACAACCTTACGGCCATTTGTTGTGGATGTGTAACTACTCAGGTGTTTAGGCTGAAGGCTGAAGCTTGACCGCACAAGGAGCCGCATCCCTCCTGCAAGCAGGACCGTCAAGGGGACGGTCAATATGAGGACGGATCTCGGATAGTCATGCCACCCCAGCAGGACCACGGCGAAACCGTGTAGGCCTCCTCCTAACGCTGATGCTTTGATGATCTGCCACAGATCCTCTACGCCTGCGAACTTCCAGATGCTCTTATGGGTCCGTAGCGTTATGAAGGATACGAGATAGGCCGCGCAGGCAACGGGAAGGCCGTACAGGAGATGCTGCACCTCCTTCTCAGGAAGTGCCCAATCAAATCTGACCATGAGGGCCGATAGGTTTGCCGCAACAACGACAAGACAGTCCAGCGTTAGCCTCGCGCATTTTTTTATGTAGGAGGGTGGGTTAAATGTTGCGAGGATCCTTCCCCCGATCGCCACAGGCGTTCGGATTACGTACCAGAGGTCACCGGCAAGTGAGCGCGTGCGAACGTACTCCAGGTCGCTCTTGAGTTTCTCCTGCATGAACTGTTTGGTATAGTGTTCATAGACGTCAACTCCGGGAGGAAACGTATCCGATTCACCTACCCAGGCAAGTTGCGTTGGACCAGTGATTCCCGGTTTGGCTTCCAAGATCTTACATTGTTCTTCGGTGTATTGTTCAACTATTGCAGGGATCTCTGGCCGAGGTCCGACAAGACTCATGTCGCCTTTCAGGACATTGATGAGCTGAGGCAGCTCGTCGATCTTCAGCAGCCTCAGCAATCTGCCCACCCGAGTGACACGAGGATCGGCATTTCCTGTCACGAGAGGCCCAAGTCGCTCTGCATTTACGACCATGGACCTGAATTTCAGGATCCTGAAGGTCTTCCCGCGCCTCCCGGCACGCTCCTGAGCATAGAAGACTGGACCTGGGGAATCCAGCTTAATGGCGATGGCCACGAGGAGAAAGACGGGCAACAGCAGCACGAGCGCCGCCAGGGAGAATACGAGATCTATTAATCGCTTGACCATCACCTATCTCCGGAAAGCGTTCAATGTGTCTCGCACAGCCGCGATCACTCGCCCAACGTCGGCATCCGTCATTGCCGGATAGATCGGCAGCGAAACCGCGCGCTCGAATGCTCGTTCAGCGCTTGGGAATGCCCCAGGATAGTAACCGAAGGATTTTTGGTATATGGGGTGCAGGTGAAGGGGAATGAAGTGAACGGAGGTCCCGATGCCCTTCTCTCCAAGGGAGCGAATGACCTCGTCTCGCCCACTCGCCAAGGCAGAAAGATTGAGCGCTAAGATATACAGGTGCCAGGCGTGTGTCCCGTACTCGGCTTCCCGAGGGGGCACACACGTCTCCAGACCTGAGAAGCCCTCACTATACATCCGAGCAATCTCCCGCCGTCGCTTGCAAAAGTCATCCGACCTTCTGAGTTGCTGGATTCCCAACGCCGCAGCCAGATCGGTCAAGTTGTATTTAAATCCGAAATCGAGGATCTCATAATACCAGTGCCCCTTATCGGAGTACCGGTTCCAGGCATCGCCACTCAGACCATGGAGGCTCATCCGCTTCATTCTGGCGGCGTAGTCGTCGCGCATCGTCGCGATCATCCCGCCCTCTCCAGTGGTTATCGGCTTGGTAGCATAGAAGCTGAAGGCCGTAAGATCACCAATGGCCCCGATCGTCTTTCCTTTGTAGGTAGTAGGAAGGGCATGAGCGGCGTCCTCGATCACGTGAAGTTGATGCTCCCGGGCAAGTTCCATGATCGGGTCCATGTCGCACGGCTGTCCGGCGATATGGACGGGGATGATGGCCTTGGTCTTCGGCGTGATCAACGGTGCTACCGTGGCCACATCGATATTGAAGGTGTCCGGCCGGCAGTCGGCCAGGACCGGACGAGCCCCGAGATAAGCCACCACTTCTCCGGTGGCGGCAAACGTATACGTGGGCAGGATCACCTCGTCGCCAGCTTCAACCCCGATCGCCTCCAAGGCGAGATGGAGCGCGGCAGTACAAGAGTTCACGGCAATAGCATGCTTGGCGCCAACGTAGGCAGCAAAAGCCTCCTCGAATTGTCTGACCTTCGGACCAGTCGTCAGCCAGCCGAAGCGAAGCACTTTGACGACTTCGGCGATCTCTTCCTCACCGATCGAGGGGAGGTGGAATGGAATCTTTTGTTGTTGTCCGTTCTGCATGTTGTTCACAGTAACAAGCGGCATTCGCTATCTCTTGCTGCCATTCCTCACACTCAACTTCTTACTACCCCCCATCCTATCCTTCCCCCGCAAGGAGGGAAGGGACATCATGGGGAGAGTCCGGACTTTCATGCCCATGGGCGTGGGAAGCTCCTGGGGTATTGCTTGGGTCGCGTTGCTCGCTCGCCATGGCACCGTGATGCTCTGATTTCCGATGATAATAGTCGCGATGGTCCTGATAGTACGAATACCCGTTGCTCTGCAGATCCAGGTGGTTCAGGACGACGCCCAAGATTTTCGCGTTGACTGCGTTGAGCATTCTCAACGCTCTTTGAGCGGCATCTCGAACCGTTTTGCCTGCACGGATGACAAACAAGGTGCCCTCGGCGAATGTAGACAGCAGGACGCTATCGCTAAACCCCAGTACCGGCGGCGCGTCGATAATCACATGCTTGAACTGCTGACAGAGCAGCTCCATGGCGACCTTCATCCGCTCGGAACTAATCAGCTCTGTCGGGTTCAGTGGGGATTGTCCAGCCGGCAACAGATAGAGGTGGGGGATCGTCGTTGGTTTGATGGCGGCGCTGAGCTCCGCGTCCCCCACAAGAAAGTTCGACAATCCCGGCGTCCGATCCTGCCCCAGGATCCGGTGACAATCGGGATAGCGCATATCCGCATCGATGAGCAGAACGTCACCGCCAAGTTGCGACAGCGCGATAGAGAGATTGATCGACACTCCTGTTTTACCGTCGCCAGGTTCCGCACTGGTCACAAGGAGCAGCTTAGGAGGGTTCTCCGGAAGGGAGAAGAGGAGCGAGGTCCGGATGTTTCGAATGGCCTCACTGAGCAACGAGAACTGATCCTGATACATGGCCAGTTCAAACGACTTCGTCTCCTGGCCGTTGTTGGTCGTTCCTTTCAGCCGCTTCCTTCGTTCGACGGAGGCTAACGCCGGCACGATCCCCAGAATCGGCAATACGAACGTTGATTCGACCTCTTCGATCTTATTAACAGTGTTGTCGAGGTAGTCGGCGAAGAAGGCCAAGCCGATCCCCAGGCTCAAACCAAGGACGATCCCGAGCGTCAAGTTGCGCAGCCTCTTAGGGCTATCGCGACCGAGCGGAACTTTTGCCGGATCGGTGACCTGGATATTCGTGGAATCGAGCCCTGCAGAGACGGCCGTCTCTTTCATGCGCTGCAACAGGCCGGCATACAGTTCGCGGTTGATGTCAACCTCTCGCTTTAGGATGTTATACTGAATGGAATCCTCATTGGTCTTGAGGGTCACTATTTTCTGCTTATCCACCGCTGATTGGAGCAGATGTTCCGATTTTAGGCCTGCCTCATAACTCGACCGGAGGCCATCGACGATCTTTTGGACCTCACTATCAAGCTTTACCTTCACTTCCTCGATATTGCTCTTCAGTGCCACCATCCTGGGATAGTCCGGCAGGAACGTCGAGGACAGCTTCCTGTATTCGGCCTGAAGGCGGAAATACTCTGTCTTTAAGCCGGCGATCAGCGAATTTTCCAACACCGATGGGAGCGACTGAAAATCCTGTCCCTGAGTCTGCCGATACAGCGCCTCCTTCGCCAGCCGCTCGCTGCGCGCTTTCATTAAGGCATCGGTGAGCAGTGAAAGCTGTTTGGTCGTCTGTTCTTGTTTTTCATCGAGCACGAGGTATTGCTTCTGCGTGGCAAATTTCTGAAGCAGTTCATCGGAGCTCTCGAGCTTGATCCTCACCTCTTGAATCTGTTTCGCCAGGAAGTCGCCGGCATATTTCATCGCGCCCAGCCTCTGCTCGATGCTCTGTTCGATAAAGTTCTCTGCCATCGCGTTGGCAATTTGGGCGGACAGCTCCGGTGAGGCGCTAAGGAAGGCAATCTTCACCAAGCGGGTGTTCTTGACGGGTTCGATGTTCAGCCTGTTCAGAAAACTCTGCACCACGGGTGATTCGATGGTTGACGTCTCTCCGGAAGCCGCCTGCATCGACGGCCGAGGGCGTATGAGGTCTATGAGGTTGGTGAACCAGGTCCATGTTGGAGAGGCCGGACCTTGCGTGCCCGTTCCTGAGAATTCCGGGTTTGTGTCGAGGTTGAGTCGCTTGACGACCCGCTCCGCAAGCGAATAGCTCGTCAGCAGCTTGTATTGTGTCTGATAATAGCTGTCGGTCTCACTGTCGGGCAACGGTGAGGCGTCATCGAACTTCAGGACCTTGAGTTCGGCCCTGTCGATCTTGATGGTGGCGGTGGCCTTATACACCGGTTGCTGCATGAACGTGGCAACGGCCACACTGATCACCGTAACCAGAAAACACGCGAGGACAATCCAGCGATGCCTGACAAGCACTCGCCAGTAATCCATAGAATGCGGGCCTTTCTTTTCTTCGGAGAAGGCCCGCGCAGGCCATTCTTGGCGCGCCAGGCCATTACTGCTGTCCTTCGCCTTTACAAGAGCATTATCTGCGTCCATTATCTCTCTGTCCTTATTTTTTTAATTACATGGGAACAGATGCACCGACGCCGAACCGGATAAATTCAAGAAAACCGAACCAGGCCGACTTAAGCCCATTGCTGCTGACCAAAACCACATCGTTCTTCATCACAAGCGGGCCTTTCTTACCCTCTTCGATTTCGTTGAGACTGACCTCAATGATCTGCTTCTTTTGTCCTTTATTCTCCCGAAATATCTTGACGCCTTCAAAATCTGCGATCCGTGTGACACCGCCGGCTTCGATGATCGCTTGATCGACCGTAACGTCCCTGCCCTTCAACAGATAGGCACCAGGCCTCTGAACGGCTCCCCCCACAAAGAAGCTGCCCGCCCTAGGAATGTGGACGACATCTCCGGCCTGGAGGGGGGCACTCAACTCCTCCTTCCCACTGATCAGCATCTCCTCCAGGTTGATTTCGAGAACCACCTCCTGGGCAGGTTTGCCATCCGGTGCGGTCTGGGACTGAGAGCCAGGCGGTCCTGGCACTGCTGACGACTTCGCAACCTTACGGATCAGGTAGACATTCTTGTCCGACTCCTCAGTAAGCCCCTCGGCCATAGCGAGCATATCGACAACAGAGCGCGGGCCACTGACCTCAAAGACACCGGGTTTTTTGACCGCTCCGAGGACACTGATACGGTGACTGTGATGCTCAAGAACGAAGACACTGATCTGAGGATCCCGAATATACTTGGAGGCGAGAGCCGTTTTTATTATCGTCTCAAGCTCTATGGCGGTTTTTCCACCGGCGGCTACTGTCCCCGCCAGCGGGAGCGTCATGAGCCCTTCTGCGCCGACTCGAGCTTTGATTTTGCTGAGCTCCTCGATACCGAACACAGAGATCTCCAGGAGATCACCTGTCCCCAACCGATAATCGCCCGATAGGCTGTCTGGATTCGCCATGGCAAGGATCCGGCTGTTCAGCGCCAGGTTGTCACGGCTGTCGTCACGCGTCAGGTTGGCGATTAGAGCCTCAGTCTTTGCTGTACCCGAGCTCGCCGCACATCCAGACACGAGGGTCGCTATCACCACCGCAAAGACAAACCCTCTGCTTGCTTCAGATCGCTCATGCATTATTTGACCTCCCGCTTCCATCGACTTTCTGCTCATGCAGGCGCGGATCCGCCTGCATCTTCCTGGAACGTGCGGCTGGCGAGACCAACAAGCCGGTCGAGCACGCGAGCTAAGACTCGCCGCCGGGCCCACACCTCCCCGCACTGTACGACTCGAATCGCCTTTACCACGTCGGTCCTGTCACTCTTGACAATGTATCCCTTCGCTCCAAGTTCAAGCGCTTCCACGATTGTTGCCTCCTCATTGTGGTCCGAGAGAACGATCACCTTTGTCGTCGGGCTGCACCATCTGATTACAGGGAGGATCCCTAACCCACTGATGTCAGGCATGTCTATGTCCAAGGCCAAGATGTCCGGGTTCAGCCGTCCTGCAACAGCGATCGCCTCCCGCCCGCTGCGTACTGTTCCGATGACTTCCAAGTCCGGTGCGACGCTGAGCCGTTCATGGTATAACTCGGACAGTGCTAAGCTATCCTCAGCAATGACAACACGAATCACAGATGCCATATGGTCATCCCCCCTGACGACCTATTGGCCTCTTAAGAGCCTTGAGCCAACGCCATGATCCATAGTCAACCATCCTCATCATCTCGAAGTTTTATTTAAGCAATACTGTATGCCACATCATGTGCCATCTCGACAGCCACACTTTTAAAGTTCTCGCACGCATTTCCTTATAGTTACACTCAAACGTAAGTCGTCGTTTGACTATTTCTGCGAGATAAGATACGTTCATCTGACGCTTTTTGTCAATCGGCCGGTTGGCGTATTGTGACAAAAAAGTAGACGTAGGACTTTGGGAGAGTGTAGGAGGTAATGAGGGCAGGCAAAAGGTCAGCCCGACTCTTCTACGATCTGGTACAGAGCTAGTTGTAATCGTCGATTGATCTTCAACTTACTGAAAATATTGCTTAGATGCGTCTTAACTGTCTTATCGCTGATCTCAAGTCTGGCGGCGATCTCTTTATTGGTCATCCCTTGGATGACCCATCCTACGATTTCCTGCTCCCGATCCGTCAGGGCTTCTTGCGCCTCTAAGAAGGAGCGATTCATCTCGTGTGTCTTTTGACGCAAGCTTTCCAGTACTCCGGCCAGGACCTTGCGTCCCGCCCAGATCTCTCCGGCATGAACGACCTGGATAGCTTTTACGAGATCCTTATGACTGAGCATTTTCGACACATACCCTTTGGCCCCCAGTTGCAGGACAGCGTTCATGATCTCATCATCAGGACATCCGGAGAGAATCAACACATCGGTCCGGGGAGATTTCTTGCGAATCAGGGAAAGCGCATTGAGGGCGCTCAACTCCTGGATATTCACAGCCAAAAGCATAATATCCGGCTGCAGGGCTTCTGCCATACTGATCGCCTGATTGCTATCAGCCGCTCCGACCACGGAGATAGCCGGCTCTTGCGCTAACAGCAGTCGAAGCCCTTCTCGAAAGAGCGTATGGTCGTCAGCAATTAGCACTGTAATCTTGCCCATTGGATACTCCTGCCTCCCTGCCCTCTCGGCTCAGTCAACACGCATCAAGGAAGCCTGAGAGGCCCCCAACGCTGTGGGGCTATGCAACGTCATCTTACTGAACGAATCATACTATTATATAACTTAATGTACCAAATGTCAAGATTAATCAAAGCCCCAAGTGGAAAACTGAACGGATATAGTGTCCCCCTCTGCCCCCAGCATGATCAGGGACACCGGTGGCGGCCTTGGTGAGGGGGAAACTGCCGTGCTGATGATAGATTTGCTTGCCATCGCTCGGCCTCCTTGCGTATGGTTGTGCTGAGGTAACTACTCAGGTAGATAGACTGAATACTGAAGGCTGTTAGGGGTACATCATGCGTGATCACACAAAACTTCGGGCATTTGAGTTGGCTGATGAGGTAGCAATGTTGGTTTATCGGGTAACCGCAGGGTTTCCGAAAGAAGAGTTGTTCGGACTATCTACTATCTACCTGAGTAGTTACCATTGAGAACAATTAAATCGACACTGATCGTCCTGCTGTTAGGACTGACGACCGCTGCCGTCGTTGGCGCGCTTCTGCTCACGCTCATCCTCCCTACCCTCCTCCAGCGGTTCGCCTGCGCACCATACGGGATTCGCTGCACCATCGGGCAGGCCAACATCCGTCCCCGCCCGAACCTGACCGTAGACCTTGTGATTGATCATCTCACCCTGTCCGACCCTGATGGCCGAGGTGTGGCACTGCGGGTGAAGCGTCTTGCCGCTACGCTGAACATTCCAGGGCTGATCCGCATGCGTCAGGTTATGCCGACTGACGTGCGAGTAGAGAGCCCCGAACTGTTCTTCAGGCAGCTTGACGACGGCCGGTGGAATCTCCAGGCGTTGGCTCAGGAGGTGCAGCGGCATCTGCGGCCCGCCGCCCGACCCGCCCGATTGCAGTTCCCTCGGGCTTCTATCACCAACGGCGCACTTCAGATTCGCGACCATCGGGTGACTGATATAAGCGTGGCGCTTGAACCGAAACCGTCTCCCGGGCTGCTTGAGATGCAGGCGCAAGCCGCCGTCAGTGGACGATCGGTTCGGGTCAGCGGCGCCTTACAGAATACGCTTGAAGGGCAGATCCTGGCGCAGGTTCAAGAGGTTCCGCAACCCGGCATACTACGCCCATTGACCGCTCAGGCGGCCTTGCGGTTTCGTGTCAATCCTCCGGCTCACGCCGTGACTATTCCCGACTGGTCGTTCGAGACGGAAGGGGCGCTGGCTCGAGGGACAGCGGATGTTCGATATGTCACCTGGCCGCCAGCCTATACGCTGACCGTCGCCGAGTGGCGAGCGGATCTCGACATATTGGCACATCAGTTCCCTCTCCCCTGGCTTTCCGGCCTTACGGGGATCATGGAAGGCGAGCCGACCACGCTGCAGGGTAATTGGCCCAATCCGCCCGTTGGACAGGTTACGGCTATGCTCAAGAACGGCAGACTGAAATTCCCCGCGCAGCAGTTTGGCGTGACCGGGCTCACCGGGGACCTCAATCTTCAGCATGAAGGGAATAGGCTGCGCCTACAAGCGGGGCTGCACGGTAAGGCGCTTGAGCTGCTGGGACAGCGATACGGCAACCCCTCGCTCCTGGCCTCCTTCAGCATCGATACGGCAACCGGTGGTGTCACCGCCGAGTCGCTGCATGCAGCGACTGCGGGCATGCGTATCGAAGCGAGGGGAACCGGACAGCGATGGGGACGCGACAGTCTCGACCTGATGACAACCGAGATGCAGATCGAGCCGACCCTTCTCACGCAGCTCTCCCATCTGGCCGACAAAGGCGTATCGATCGCCAGACTTGTCGATCCCTCAATCCACGTCTGGTGGCCGGGCGCAGGTCGTCCGTGGAAGGCGGAGATCATGAGCCGATCGATACAACTCCACGCTGTCGCCATGAACAGTGCGGCAACACTGCAGAACGCTCAGATCGCCATCCAAGGAATCGGGATGTCGGGGCGTCATCTTGAAGGCGCGCTCGCCATCGGACAGGCCGACCTCGCCGGCCGACGCCTGCGCGCGCTCCGGGCCAGGTTCGAGCTTGACCCTGATTACGTTCGAGTTCCCGAACTTCACGTTGTCGCCGGTGATGGAGATGTTCAGGGCCACGCCTCGTTTTTGCGGACTACGCCCATGCGGGAGATACGCGTGGCGCTTTCGGTGCACGGCCTTCGCCCCCAGTCCCTGTCTGCCTCCACCGAAAAGACGGCCCAGGTACGTGGAGTGACACTCGATGCCGAGCTCTCGGCCGACGCCACATTGAGCGTATCGCAACCCCTCTCGGCCGTCGGTAGGGTCATGATTCGAAATCTCTCACTCAGCCTGGCGCGGGCAAAGATTCAGCCGGCGCCGCCTATCATGAGGTTGCGGGGCTCAATCCCCTTTTCTCTCGATAATGGCCTGCTGACGATTCCCAAGACGGCCCTTCAAGAGGACGGAGGGCTCACACTCATCCTCACAGGCAGTCTGCCGCTCAACCACAAGAACCCCAGCGCCGCTCGTGTTCACCTGTCCGTCCCGTGGACAGAGGTCTCAGCGCTTCGCCCAACGCTCACCGCCCTGACGGAAGGTCCGCCTGACGCGGCTCATTTCGTCGGTCAGCTTCAGGCTGATCTGGAATTTATCGGCCAAAGCTATCACGGGTCGCTCGCCCTGCAGAACGTCACCGTAAGATCGAACTTCTTCCGTCTGGAAGCCGCAACCGGCGTGATCCCGCTGCACGGCCGGATCGGTCAGAGTTCGATCGCCTCCGATGATCGAGCGTCGCCCTCGGAACAGGTTGGCGAGCGTCGCCCCTCAGAACAGGAATATCAGGCGGCAGTAGAGCGGTTATCGAAGATGCCGTCTAAGGCCCCCGCCTCACTGACCATCAACTCACTCCGCTACGATCCGATCGAACTCCGCAACATCACAGTCGCTCTCGCCCAATCCGACAACCAGGTCGCCATACAGCAGTTTACCTTTGACGCCTGGGGTGGGCGGTGGAACGGTTGGGGAACGGTCGAACCGCTGGGTGGGGGGATCGCGCTGACCTTGCTCACTGAGGGACTCAGCCTGCGCGCGATTTGTGATGCCTTTCGACCATTTCAGGGGTATATTAGCGGTCGGATCAACGGGCTGCTCGATCTTCGGGTTCCGCAATTTGCCATCAACCGGGCACACGGGAACGCGCGGTACTGGGCCGTGGGCTCCCCACAAGAGGGACGGAAGATCAGCCGCGCTCTGATCGAGCAGTTAGCGGGGCAGCAAATCCGCTATTTCAGCCCGTTTGGAGTGGCTCGTCGCTATGACCGTGGCGTACTGGATGTGACCTTGAAAGCCGGTGACCTGATCTTTCATGAACTTGAAATCTCCCACACAACCCTGGGGTGGAGAGATCTGGACGTTCGCGTCTCGCCGACCTTTAACAAGATCGGGTTGACACACCTGATCGAGACTATCCGCGAGGCAATCGAACGGGTGAGAGGATCGGCCAAGTTGAACCAGTGAACGTAACCATTCAGGTAGATAGACTGTAGGCTTTTAGACTGTAGGAACGCGTACGGATGAGCTAGGCGTTTGCCGAATGCGGCGCGAAAATGATGGAGACCGAAAAGGTTCTGGGAGCCTTGATTCGGTCCATACGCAACGACTAACAGCCTACAGCCTGAACACCTGAGTAGTGACCACTAAGCTACAGTCAATGAGAACCTCAACCAGAAGGAGGACGTGGATGCGAAGGAATAGAAAACCGCTTGTGATACTTACCCTGAGCACTCTACTCAGCTTCGCTGCGTGCGCGAACATTACGGTCAACATCTATTTTCCTGAAAAGGATGTGAAATCGGCCTACAAGTCGCTGGAAGACGAGCTACTTCAACAGCCCTCAAAAAAGGAAAAGGACGCAGTGCCGGCTCAGCCGCCAACGTCCGGCCTGCGGCAAGGGCGACAACCCCTGGTGGCCGTGATCCGTGCCTGGCAAATGACGTTGGTATCCGAAGCAATGGCCCAGGACGATCTCTCACGGCGCATTACGCAGGAAATCAAAAGCTACCCCGAGGTGATCACTGCATATAGACGAATCGGCCAGCGACTGGCCCGGATGGATCAGCTTCGAGATCAGGGATTGGTGGGTGAGGCAAAAGATGGAAAAGCAGTATTACGCGCGAGTCCCCCTCAGGTAGGCGAGACGGAGACCGCGTTGCTGCGGGAGGAGAATCAGGACCGGGAGTTGGTGATCAACGGAATGACCAAGGCGATCCTCAAGCTCACTCAACAAGACGGAAGATCTGCGAATCCGACAGAGGCAAAGGCGCAGGCCACCGACACTTTTGCGTCGATCCGCCGCGATGCGGCCCACCCAGGCTGGTGGGTGCAGCTTCCGAACGGCACCTGGACACGCAAGTAACGCCCGACCCAATAGTTTGGTATCGGCCGCTACTGCTCTTCGTATTTGGCCTTGAGTTCGGCCACCACATTGGCGTCCGCCAGCGTGGTGGTATCGCCCAGCGCGCGGCCTTCGGCAATGTCACGAAGCAGGCGACGCATGATCTTGCCGCTCCGGGTTTTTGGGAGCTCGGCCGTGAAGATCAGGTCGTCCGGCCTGGCGAAGGCGCCGATCTTCTTGACGACATGCGCCTTGATCTCCGCCTGGAGCTCGGGAGTGGGCTTGGCACCGTCCCGAATGGTCACGAAGGCGGCGACGGCCTGCCCCTTGATCTCGTGGGTGCGGCCGATGACGGCTGCTTCAGCCACAGCAGGGTGATCCACGAGGGCCGATTCTACCTCCACCGTCGAGACACGATGCCCAGAGACGTTCATCACGTCATCGACGCGACCCAGCAGCCAGAAATCCCCATCCTTGTCCCGGCTGGCCCCATCGCCGGTGAAGTAGATACCTTTGAAATTTGACCAGTACTGCTTGACAAAGCGGTCCTGGTCACCCCAGATCCCGCGCAACATGCCGGGCCACGGCTGACGAAGCACGAGGTAGCCGGTCGCGGCGGGCCTGCCGTTCTCATCCACCACCTCCGCATCGATCCCCGGGAAGGGTCGCGCAGCCGAGCCGGGCTTGAGCGTCGTAATTCCCGGGAGCGGCGTAATCAGGATATGGCCGGTCTCGGTCTGCCACCAGGTGTCCACCACCGGGCAGCGGCCGCCGCCGATTACCTTCCAGTACCAGACCCATGCCTCGGGATTAATCGGCTCGCCGACGCTGCCGAGCAGGCGGAGGCTGGAGAGGTCGCAGCGCTTCGGGTACTCCTCGCCCCACTTCATAAAGGTGCGGATCGCCGTCGGCGCCGTGTAGCAGATCGTAATCCCGTGCTTCTCGATGAGACGCCAGAAGCGATCCTTATCAGGGTAGTCCGGAGTGCCCTCGTACATGACGGTGGTGGCCCCGTTGGCCAGCGGTCCATAGACAACATAGGAATGGCCTGTCACCCAACCGACATCGGCGGTGCACCAGTAGACATCGTCGTCCTGGATATCGAAGACCCACTTGTGTGTGGCAACCACTCCGGTCAGATAGCCGCCCGCTGTGTGGATGATCCCTTTCGGTTTCCCGGTCGAACCGGAGGTATAGAGGAGAAACAGCATATCCTCGGCGTCCATAACCTCTGGGGCGCATTTGGCCGGCGCGTCCTTGATGAAATCGGTCCACCAGACGTCCCGGCCAGGCTGCATCTCTATGGCCTGCCCGGTCCGCTTCACCACGACCACCGTCTTGACGCCTGGGCACGCCCTGAGCGCCTCGTCGGTATTCTTTTTGAGCGACACCACTGCGCCGCGACGGTAGCCGCCGTCGGCCGTAATCACGAGGGCCGAATCGGCGTCGAGGATCCGGTCCCGGACCGCCTCCGGCGAGAACCCGCCGAAGATCACGCTGTGGGGCGCGCCGATGCGCGCGCACGCCAGCATTGCGATGGCGACCTCCGGGATCATCGGCATATAGATGGTAACCCGATCCCCTTTCTTGACGCCGTGCCGCTTGAGGGCTGCCGCAAAGCGATTTACCTCACGGTAGAGATCCCAGTAGGTAAGGGTTCGAGTGTCGCCGGGCTCCCCCTCCCAGATGAGGGCTGCCTTGGTGCGCAGAGGGCCGCTGATATGACGATCAAGGCAGTTGTAGGCGACGTTCAGCTTGCCGCCGGCAAACCACTTGGCATGCGGAGCTTTCCATTGCAGCACCCGCTTCCACGGTTTGAACCAATGAAGGGCCTTGGCCTGTCGCTCCCAAAACCGAACCGGATCCTTTGACGCTTCCTGATAGACGGCAGGCTTCTTGACGATCGCGCGCGCAGCGAACGCCTTCGGCGGCCTGAACTTTCGTCTCTCCTTCAAGGGAGCGCTGCTCGGGGAATTGTCCCGACTCTTAGTTGTCGCCATAGTTACCTCGCTCGCCACGGTTTCCTTAAAAATAGCGTTCAGCAATCAGCCGTCAGCCTCGGAAAAAACTCCCCGTTCCCCCCTTTTGTAAGGGGAGGTTGGGGGGGCGTATTTAGAGGTTGATGCGTCTCTGATGGGTGTGGATTGTACCTGAGTTCGAGTCTAAGGCGCAAATCTTTCTTACCTTGATACAGTTCAGGGCGGTTGCATTCGCTCCAGAAAGTATGCTAACATACGTATGCGCTTCTGGAGGAGGTACAGATGAAACGAACGACGATCTTTGCGGATGACGACGTACTGGGCAAGTTACGCGCGATTGCACAACGAGAGCACATCACCCTGTCCGAGGTCATCAGGACCGCGCTCCAGCAGTACGTCTCCCGTCGCCAGCCCAGGCGCGCCGCCTGCTCACTGATCGGGATCGGCCGCAGCGGGCGCAAGGATGTGGCTGAGCACGCTGAGGAACTGCTTGGCAAGGGATTCGGCCGCTGATGCCGCCGATTCTCGTCGATACCGGCCCCCTCTATGCCATGGCCGATCAGGATGACGATTGGCATACTCGAGTAGTCACGTTCCTCACGCGTTCACGAGATGAGCTGATCGTCCCTGTCGCCGTGCTGCCGGAGGCCGCCTATCTGTTGGCGGCTCACCTTGGACCTAACGCCGAGCAGAAGCTGGTCGAATCGATGATGAACGGGGAGATGACGCTGGAGCCGCTCACCTTGCAAGACCTGCCGCGCATCCTTGAACTCCTCAGCCGTTATGCCGCCGCGCAGATCGGTTTTGTGGATGCAGCCATCGTGGCAACCGCCGAGCGCCTGAAGATCTCGCGTATCCTGACAACCGATAGACGCGATTTTTCGCTCATCCGCCCGCGCCATTGCAAGGCGTTTGAACTGCTCCCATGAATCTAGGCGCGTCCACGCACACTTACAGGTAAGGCTGCTGCCCTCCTGCTCCTGCTGGGTGAGCTACTCATAGGGTTTGACCCTCTCCTGCCTGGGCGCAGTCCACCCACCGTACGCCAGGTCAACAGCTCATGCCGGCCGGTCTTCCCTACGATCATGATGGGCCGGGGCTTCTTCCTGCTGCTGTACCACTTCTGGGCGATTGCGCTGGTATGGGGTCGGCTGGAGTTTTTCGACGAGACTCAGGACACGCCTTTCGAAGCCGGTGGTGAGCAAAGTCGAACCATATGAGCCGAGGTTTGCAAGCCAGGCACCGAGGCGCTATTTTTCTTGGACAGGCGCTACAGAAGATCGCTATACTTCACCGAATAGTGTAGGTATGGAAAGAGACTGGGTGTACCGGTCAAGCCAACTGAGGAGAAAGTCATAATGGCCAATCGGGCGAAAGATTGGGTGGCGCAGGCACGGCATGACATCGAACCTCCAATGAACGCTTCCTGACGGTGGTCTTCATTCGACGAGGCGGCGACCACTACCATGTGGTCACTGCCTGGCCTTCGAAAAGAAATCAGATTGTGCTCTGGCATCGGGGGATGAGCAAGAGATGACAAGGACG
>DATMXF010000043.1:0-4339 GCA_035561835.1 Patescibacteria group bacterium | reverse complement strand
TGGTTCAGACGGTTGAACACACAATAAGTTCAAAAGCTCATTACACCGATTATGCGTGGCTTCAAAATGCTTACGAGCTTGCAGGCAGGACAGATACGAAAGAATGATCTGTACTAAAAAGAAGGCCGTAATGAAAATAATAGGGAGGCTGGCCTTCAACGCGCCGGTCAGCAGAACACTCGTAAACCAGCCGATCACACCAAAATTAATGGTCAAGAAAAATGTGTACCAACTGACCAGAAGCTGAAAATTATGCCTCGCGTAAGTGTTGAGCTCTGTAAGCTCCATACGGAGTAGTTCGCTGTTACCTTCCACAGCACGTCCGCCTTTCAGGTCCCGCAAGTTCGTTACCGCCTAACGAAGCGACTGGTCCCAACCGCCACTCGGTACAGCCCTCGCGGCTGTTGTTAGGGCGACTGCGGCCCTGATCCACCAGGCGAGGATTGCGGTCTGAAGCTCTGGCACATCTGTGCAGACTATGCTCCGACAAGATCGCCGATCATCTCCACGTGAGAAAGATCTCTAGGCCGCGTGGTGAAGCCTGGGTGTAGATCGGCTCAATGGTCTCCAGGAATCGTTCTTCACCTCGCCAAAAGGGGAAGCCTCCCAGCCGCTTGAGCAACGCCGCCGGCACAGACGGCACCCGGACCTCGCCAAACAGGTCCTCAGGCAGGCTGCTACCGCTCCAAAAGCTGGAGATGTCTGCGGCAAGCGGCTCTGGTGACAGGGGGACCTTTGCTCCCGTCTCGGTGGGGGTGGATTTTCTCCGGGTGTCCATTTTGGTGGTTTTTCCGCCGGTAGCGCCTAAGAGCCCGATCAGTTCCTCTCGGCTCTTCCCGCGCAGCTTGAAGATGACAAACGGGTCGCGGTGGAACTCCTCTCCCAACAGATAATAGACCGCCGCGATATGTTTGCAGGGATTCGACCAGTCCGGGCAGGAGCAATCCGTACCCAGATCTTGAAGCTGTTCGGGGAAGAGCGACAGCCCCACGCCCTTGAACGCCTGCTCGATATCGTGGGGCATCTCTCCGGCCAGGAGTTTGGCCGCAAAGATGGCCTGATGAGACAGCGCCCTGATCAACTTCTGCCAGTTGGCGGCCGATAGCGCCTTGACCCGGATCGTGATGTCGTAGGGCGTGGGTCGGGATCCCTGAACCTTCGCCTTGACTAGCCCCTTGTCGATATCGATGGAGAGGACCTGGCCCTGGCGGGCGTAGGAGCGACCCCGGCCCAACCGTGCGCCGATCTGGAAGCTCTCCAGCACGGCAATCCATCGCTTGGCCCACCAGCTTTCCCCGAACGTACCGCGTTGGGAGTGAGCCTTGATCCCGCCTTTGGCCTCCCGCGGGCGTGAAGGTGGGAAGTAACCATAGTCGTGATACCGTCGCCAAGCCATAGTTATTCCTCTATCGCTTCTTTTCGCAGCGTGAAGAGGTCCTTCAGTGCAGCAGTTGAAAGCTCGGTCAGCCAACCCTCGCCCGTCCCGACTACCCCCTCAGCGATCTCCTGCTTGCGCTCGATCATCGCGTCGATCTTCTCTTCCAGGGTTCCCACACAGAGGAACTTGTGGACCTGAACGTTTTTGGTCTGGCCGATGCGAAAGACGCGGTCGGTTGCCTGGTTCTCCACCGCCGGGTTCCACCAGCGGTCGAAGTGGAAGACGTGGTTGGCGCGTGTCAGGTTCAAGCCGACGCCGCCGGCCTTCAGGGACAGGAGAAAGATCTGCGGGCTATCACCGCCGGCTTGGAAGCGCTCGACCATACGGTCTCGCTGCGGCTTCGGGACCCCTCCATGCAGGAAGAGCACCTCGCGCCCGAACACCTCCTGCAGATGCCGCCGGAGGATGTCGCCCATCTCGGCGAACTGCGAGAATACCAGCGCGCGGTCCCCCACCTCGATGATCTCCTCCAGCATCTCGGTCAAACGGGCTAACTTGCCCGAGCGTCCGGGGATCGCGGAGTTGTCGCCCAGCAACTGCGCCGGGTGGTTGCAGACCTGCTTGAGCTTCGACAGCGTCGCCAACACCACACCCTTGCGCTGGATGCCCTCGGAAGAGTCCAGCTTGGAGGTGGCTTCTTTGACCACAGCGGCATAGAGCGACGCCTGCTCTCTGGTCAGCGTGCAGAAAACCTTCATCTCCATCTTCTCGGGCAGATCGGTGATGATGGCCTTATCAGTCTTGAGCCGCCGCAGGATGAACGGCCCGGTCAGGCATTTCAGCCGCTTCACTGCCTCCTGGTCGCGGTTGGCCTGGATAGAGACGAAGAACGTCCGCTTGAACTCGCTCTGCGTGCCGAGGAAGCCTGGGTTGAGGAACTCGATGATGGACCACAGATCGCCGACGTTGTTCTCGACAGGGGTACCGGTGAGTGCAATGCGATAGCCTGTCTTGAGCGCCCGCGCGGCCTTCGCCTGTTTGGTCTCCGGGTTCTTGATGTTCTGCGCCTCGTCGAGGATCACGCCGGACCAGGACACCTCTTTTAGGGTCTCGAAATCCCGGTGCAGGAGTGCGTAGCTGGAAATGACTAGGGCCTGCTTTTGCGCTTCCGCCTGTAGCGCAGCGCCTTTCGTTCTGGCAATGCCGTGGTGGACCATGACTGGCAGGTTGGGTGTGAAGCCGGCGGCTTCTTTCTGCCAGTTGCCGACAACAGACGTCGGACAGACCAGCAGCACCGGCCGTTTGCCGTCTGCTTCCCAGTCCCGTTGAATCAGTGCCAGCGCCATAATGGTCTTGCCGAGTCCCATATCGTCCGCCAAACACGCGCCTAGCCCCCAGCGCCGTAGGAAAGCCAGCCATGAATAGCCACGCACCTGGTACGGACGCAGCGTTCCCTGGAACCCGTCCGGCGAGGGCAGCGCTTCGAACGCGGCGCGCCCATCCAATGAGGCCAGAAGGTCGGCGATCCAGCCTGTGGCGGTGACGCCCTCGCAAGCGATGCCGCCCGGCGCCTTCCCTGCACCCAAGCCCATCCGGACAATCTCGCGCACGGTGGCGCGATCTGCGGCCTTTCTCCAAAAAGCAAGCGCTGCCTGGATCTCCTCGGCGTTCATCTGTACCCACTGGCCGCGCACCTTGACCAAAGGCTGCTTGAGGCGCGCCAGGGCTTCGAGTTCTCCGAAAGTGAGCCGCTCGCCACCCAGGGCCATTTGCCAGTCGAACTGGACAATCGAATCAAGGGACAGCCCACCGCCTCCTTGCAGCTTGGGGCTCTTCACATGAGCGCGGGCAGTCAGGCGCAGCTTTGTTCCCTTACGCGTCCACCATGCCGGCAGCAGGACGCCAACACCCGCCTGTTCCAGTACTGCTGCTGTGTTGATAAGGAATCCATGGGCGCCGGTTACATCCAGTTTGTAACCGCCCGGGGCGGCTGTCTTCAGGCTGGTCTCGATGTGCGAGGAGATCCCTGAGACCTGGCCTAGGGACGACAGCAGATATTCCCGAGCATTGAACCCGCCGCCTTTAAGTATCGGAGCCTTAGGCCCCTTGGCGTTCCAGGCGTCTTTGGCCGGGATGAGCAGGCTGGGATCGTCAGCCGCCTGCAGCAGATAACGGACATACCATGCGCCACTATCATCTCCGTCGCCATCGGGTTCCTCCAGGCGGAAGCAGAGTCGGAATGGGGTAGCCGTAGAGACGGCGATCGGGTGTTGCCATTCGCGAACCTGAGCGGCAAACTGGGCCAGTGCCGCCGCGTCACCCTCCATAATCCCATGAGGGGACCGCAGGGCGTACAGCCACTGGTCGTGAACGCTATCGAAGCCTGTCCTGAGCCGGGTCGAGGGGCCTGTCCTGAGCCTAGCCGAAGGGGTGGACGCCTGCCGCTTGCGCCCAAGTCCCGGCTTGACCTGCCTGTGCGTGTCCGCACCTGTCTGCGTCGCGAACGCGACAGGCAGGCGCAGACAGGTCGCTGGGGACTGTGTCAGGAGCGCAGGCTTGTCCCCGCATGCTTGAAGCGGGGAGCGGACGAGGTGATCAACAATCCCATCGATGAACTGGGAGAGCACAGATCTTGACGGCGTCTGTGGCGGCACAACGCTCTCACGAGCCAACGCCCGACAGATGTGAGGCATAGCCTTGGCGAGCGTGGCCAGTCGGTCGGCATCGGGTCCGGCAAAGACCGGCCCCCAGCGGGCGCGATAGATTCCAGCTTCGTCGGTTACTTCGGGAAGAAATTGCTGCCGGGCCACGAGCGCTGCGGCGAAGCGCATGGCCGTCGCCCAAAATGCCAGATCGTCTCCGACGACCACGCCCGGCGCCAGCGTCTGCTTACCCACGCAGGCGCATAGAACCTCGACTGCCTGTTCGGGAAAAAGGGGAAGCGCCGTCACCGTCCAGGGT
>DATMXF010000042.1:0-9314 GCA_035561835.1 Patescibacteria group bacterium | reverse complement strand
AAAGAGTGCCCGGTCATTTCTGATGAAGACGTAGTGAAACGCCTGGAGCAGGAACTGCCCGGTTGGTATCTGGAAGGGCGATGGATCAGGAGAAAATTCAACACCGACGGCTGGCCAACGACGCTGATGCTGGTCAACACGATTGCCTATTTGGCCGAGGCCGCCTGGCATCACCCTGACCTGGAGGTCACATGGGGAAAGGTCTGGGTGAAGCTGAGGACCCATGCCGCCGGAGGGATCACTGAAAAGGACTTTACCCTGGCCAAGCAGATCGAGCACTCGGTGCTCTGGCGACCGGACGAGGACTCTCCTCTTGATGGCACACCAAACAAATGGGTTCGCGGCGGCAGTAGAGAGTAGGGCGTGGGGGAACGTTCAGCGATCAGCAAGACACAAAAAAGCTGAAGACTGATTGCTAAGAGCTTGTTCTAGAAATAGTACGAGACCCCCAACAGACCCATGACCGAATTGACGCCGACGTTGGGACTTTTCCGGCCTCCATTCGAGATGTGATGTAAGCCAGCTTGCGCCACGATAGCCAGGTGATCGGTCAAGAAGTAGTTCAGCCCAGGACCGCCCAGGATCGTGAAGTTGAACTGGGTGGCGAGGTCCCGTGGGACATTCAGATCCGCGTCGAGAATACCGATACCGACCTCGAAGAACGGCACCCACCGAGTGCCCGTTACGAAATTATAGCGGAAAAGGAGGCTTGCGCCACCTCCAACCTCTGTTTCCGGGTTTGTTGTCACGAGGAAGGTCGGCTCGAAGATTACCTCGAGACTCCCGCGAACCGGGAATGGGCCATGAACATCGGTGACCGTGTAGCCAATCTGGAAGAACAGCGGGACAAATTGGACATCGGGCGCTCTATTTGCAAATATCTTGACAGTGTCGGCAGCACCGGTCTTGAACCCTAAGTGCCACGTACCTGATTGGAATCCTTCTTCGGGGTGGAAGGTCGGTTTTTGCTCGCTTTCCACTGAGGGGGGGCCCTCTGTGCTGCCGGCGAAGGCGAGGGTGCGGACCGCAATGAGTTCAGTCTCTCGGCCCAGCTCAACTGCCTGTTGAGAAGTCTCTGCCCAGGATATGGTAGGTGACAGGATTGCGAGCATAGCCAGCCAGATATACACCGGTATTCGCCTCAATCCGCTGATCATAAAGGTCTCCTCTGGGGTGCGAGTGACGTGGACGTTATGCCTCATGTATCCTCACCATATCTTTATCTTTGTGCGTTCTTTTTGGTTGGGGCTTGGCACGGTCGCTCTTCCGATAGATCAGCTTGATTTGATAGCTGATCGCTCGCGTGCATGGCGATGGTTCTGTCTGCTTGCCCTTTATACGTTCCCACCCGATACAGACCAGCAATCCGGTCTTCTCCTTGCGCCGGTTGCTGATCATCCACTCCACTGCTTCCAGGATCTCGAACCCGCCGTCTTGACAGTTAAGGTTTGAACAGGGAAGCAAGGGCTCGAATGCTCCGCCTGCCGCTTGCATTGAATGTGAGAAGGCACCACTTTCTGTCGGAGGTTCGTCTCCGGAGCTGCGGTACTCTTCCCACTCGACAGTCGCAGTTTCCACGGTCGGAAAGCGCCGGGCAGTATTGCGGGTTCTGGGCACGACCGTCAGTGAGCCCCAGCCCTGACTCGACGAGACTTCTGCGGGCTGGGCCCCGTTAGAAACTCCTGATTGATCGGCATCCCTCTACGACACATCGGACAGTCCTTCGGGGTGTACGTGGGAAATTCCCGATCGACCAGCGTAAAAAATGGGAACTTGAAATTCACCTTTCGCATTCGTCGCCAGAGTGTTCCGATCCCACTCACCGTTCCGCCCAATGATTTGACCAGCTTGATGAGCCCCTTGACCGTCTCACCGGTGGTCATAATGTCTTCGACGATCAGCACCCTGGGGTTGCCGACAAAATACTGTCGGAACTCCCTCGGAAGCGTGACCTGAATGACGCCGGAGTCGTTGCGTTGCTTGTTGGCATAGATGAAGCGAGGTCGCAACGGATGGGCGCGCGCCACACAATGGCCCAGCAGCGAGGCGCCGTAGCCGGTAGTCAGGATCAGATCGATCGGCTCTTCTGCGAAATGTTTTGCGATCACGTCTCCCAGCCCTTCCGTAAAGGCCGGCTCGGTGGTGGCCAACGCCTTCTCCACATACTCATGGGTGTGGCGGCCGGAGGGCAAGACGAAGTGATCGTTTGTAAGATATGCCCCGGTCCTGAGGATGATACCCCTGTTAATCCGCTCCAAGATCTCTGCATCCATCATGACACCTTACACATTCCAGCTCTTCAACCATCAGCGATCAGCGTAGAGCTGTTAGGTGAACGCTAAAGGCTGAAGACTATAAATTATCTCGCAAGGCACGAATCAAGCCATTCAAGACCTTCTCGGTTCCTACCCCTAAAAGCCTTCAGTCTTCAGTCTATCCACCTGAGTAGTTATGGCTCACGAAGCCGTCACCTTGGTGAAATTCGCGATCCCGCAAAACAGGTCTGCGACCTCCTTCAGGATGGCCAAACGGTTGTCCTGCAGATCCCGATCCTCCACCATCACCAGAACCTCCTCGAAGAACATGTCCACAATGGGGCGGATCGCGGCGATGAGCTGCAGAGCGCGCACGTAGTCGCCGGATTGCATAAGGGGTTCCGTCTCGGCCCGCAATGTGGCTGCTTCGCCATGAAGCGCCCGCTCGGCGCTACTGACGAATCGCCGCGGATCGACCGGTTTCGAGAAGCCCTTGGGCAGGATTCTGATGACCCGCTTGAAGGCGACTGCCAGTTCAGTAAAGTCGGCCTCTCGCCTGAAGGCGGCAAGGGCCTCGGCGCGTTTGCCGGCATCGGAGACCCGTTCTGCATCGACCGAGAGGACGGCCTCGACGAGATCGCCGGGCACACCCCGTTCAATCAGGATCGCTTGGAGCCTGGCTGCCAGAAATTCCGTGATCTCCTGTGCTACGTGCTCACGCGGTATCGTCAAACGGTCGCCGAAGAGTTCCAAGCTCTTCCGTATTGGCTGTGAGAGCGGCAGATCGATACCCGAATTGAGAAGGATCTGTATGATCCCCTGCCCATGCCGCCGGAGGGCGTACGGATCTTCCGATCCGGTCGGTATGAGTCCGATGCCGAAGCAGCCGCAGATGGTGTCGAGCCGGTCGGCGATACCCACAAGGGCGCCAACCAGTGATTCCGGAAGCCTGTCGCCGGCAAAGCGAGGGAGATAGTGCTCCTCAATCGCCTGCGCCACAACGGCAGGTTCTCCGGAGAGCTGAGCATACTCGCGGCCCATGACCCCCTGCAGGCTTGGGAACTCCTTGACCATCGTAGTGACGAGGTCGGCCTTACACAACTGCGCTGCCCGACAGGCATCACGGACAAGGGGCGGGGCAACCTGCTCGGCCAGGTAGGCGGTGAGTTCCGTCAGCCGACCGACCTTCTCCAGCATGGTGCCGAGTCGCTCCTGAAAGGTAATCCCCTTCAGTTGAGGAATGCGCTCGTGAAGTTGGACTCTGCGATCCTCTGTAAAAAAGAAGGCTGCATCCTTCAGCCGCGCCCTGAGGACCCGTTCGTTTCCGGCACGGATCAGGTCCATATCCTTTGCCTTCATGTTGGAGATTGTCACGAAATAGGGGAGGAGCTTGCCGGCATCGTCTGTCACCGGGAAGTAGCGCTGGTGCTTCCGCATGGGGGTCATGATCACCTCACGCGGTAAGCTGAGATACTCCTGTTCGAAGCGACCGCAGACTACGGAAGGGTATTCCACCAGGTTAGCCACCATCTCCACCAACTCATCGTCGAAGACCGGCTTCCCGCCGACTTTGGCTGCGGCCTCTGCGACCAGCCTTGTCACCAGTTCCCGACGACGGTGCTGGTTGACGATGACATATCGCTCCTCCAGCTTTTCGATATAATCCTGGAAGTTTCTGACACGGATCTGGCCTCGGCTCAGGAATCGATGGCCGCATGTCTTGTTCCCGCTTACGACCCCGTCAATTTCAAAGGGGATCACCCGACCACTGTACAGGGCAACGAGCCACCGGATCGGGCGGACAAACCGGAACGCGCCTTGTCCCCATCGCATCGATTTCGGGAAGGAGAGCGCCATGATCAGGCGGGGCAGGAGAACCGGCAATATCTCGTCCAGACGCGCGCCCTGCTCTACAATGGCAGCAACAACATACTCTCCCCGATCAAGTGTCTTCACTTGGAGGTGCTCCACAGGGACGCCCTGTGCCCTCGCGAAGCCAAGCGCGGCCCTGGTCGGACGGCCTTCCTGATCGAACGCGGTCGTTCTGGATGGCCCAACCACCTCGCGAACCAGATCGCCTTGTTTCTGGTCCAGCCGCTCTACATGTAAGGTGAGGCGCCGAGGAGTGCCGAACGCGCGCACGCCTGTAAAGGCAATGCGGTGCTCTTCGAACAGGCGACGCGCCTGCGTCACCAGATCCTTCAGGGCCGGCGTCATGTAACCGGAGGGGATCTCTTCGGTCCCGATCTCAAACAACAGGTCTTGGGTCATCAGGGGTTATCCTGCACCATGTGGTTTATGACTGCCACGCCTTCATGAGTGGAAAGCCCGCCTCTTCACGCTGCTTCAGATAGGCTTCGGCGCAGCGGCGTGCGAGGTTGCGGACGCGACCGATAAAGCTGGTCCGCTCAGTGACACCGATTGCCCCCCTGGCGTCCAAGAGGTTAAAGGTGTGAGAGGACTTGAGGCAGTAGTCGTATGCCGGCAGTACCAGCCCTTTCTCGATCAGGCGGAGACCTTCCCGCTCATATTGGTCAAAAAGCTGAAACTGAAGCGCCACATCGGCTTCCTCGAAGTTGTGGATCGACCACTCCACCTCGCTCTTGTGATGGATGTCGCCATAGGTCACGCCCTTGACCCACGTCAGATCATAGACGCTGTCCACTCCCTGCAGGAACATGGCGATCCGCTCGATCCCATACGTCAACTCTGCAGAGACCGGTTTCAGGTCGACGCCTCCAGCCTGCTGGAAGTAGGTGAACTGCGTGATCTCCAAGCCGTCCAGCCAGACCTCCCAGCCCAGCCCCCAGGCGCCAAGGGTCGGCGACTCCCAGTCGTCCTCCACGAAACGGATATCGTGCCTGAGCGGGTCGATCCCCAGGCTCCGAAGGCTGTCCAGGTAGATCTCCTGGATGTTGTCTGGGGATGGCTTCATAATGACCTGATACTGGTAGTAGTGCTGGAGACGATTCGGGTTTTCTCCATACCGTCCATCAGCGGGGCGCCGGGTCGACTCGACATAGGCGACATTCCACGGCTCAGGGCCGAGGACACGCAGAAAAGTCGCCGGATTCATCGTTCCAGCGCCCACTTCCACGTCGTAAGGCTGCTGAATGACACAACCCTGCTCCGCATAAAACCGCTGCAATGCGAGGATCAGTTCCTGGAACGTCATCACCTGTTCTGCTGGGTTCTTCACGATCATACCTGTGCGTTTGAGAAAGTGAGAGAGGGAAACCCCGTAGCTTACAATATGGCGGATTCCTTGAACAGCCTAAACGCCATAGAGACTAGCAACTTAGCCTCCAGTCTGTCAAGGGAAAACCTGGGAAATCAAGGAGTTTTCACCCAGAAGTTGAATCCACCGGGGGTTCATTCCCCGCGGCTTGCCGCGAGTTCGTCATACCGGCGGAAGCCGGTATCCAGAGGACCCGACTGGATTCCGTGTCAAGCACGGAATGACGGGCCAGAACAGAAGACGATACCCCGTAGCTTGCTGCGGGGTAGTTCATTCGCTTTTGGGGGGAGGGGAACTTTGCTGCAAGGGAACGGGCCAGAGCCTCTTTTAGGAGAAACGTGGCAATCACGACCCACAATGTGGTAATAAACTGATGATCGTGAAGAGCCGTGTCGCGAGAAAGACAATAATGTCGAATAAACGCGATAATCAACATGATAATCATGCGGATTGGAGGACACGATGAGCCGCTATGTTGAATTCGAGTTGCCCGACGGAAGTACAGTAGTCATTGAGAGTGATGGGCCTGACGGTGGCGTCGTCAAAGCCGGCTTGGGCGAGGTGGCCGAACGTGCTCGCGAGAGCTTTGAGCAGGCGGCCGAGAATGCGCGCAACGCCGCGCTCGTCATAGTGGACAAAGTGCGCGGCTTGTACGAATCCCCTGATGAGATCGAGGTCACCTTCGGGTTGAAGGCGTCAGGCGAATTGAACACGCTGGTGGTCGCAAAGACGGGCATCGAGGCGAGTTACACCGTGAGGTTGACCTGGAGGCAGGAGAGCCCCGAGATAGAACAGCCTCCGCTTTGAACGTAGGCGGTGCTACCCATTGATTTATCACTAGTTGCTGGCTAGTTCATCGGTGGCTGAATGAATCGCCTCAGGCGTGTCAGTTGGCGACTTGATGAGGCGGTAGGCCCAACGACCATGAGACCCGTCGGCATTGACGGCGGCGACCCAGCGGCGCGCCCCGGCCTCTTTGGCGTCGGCGAGCGGATCGTATCCTTTGGTTTCAAGGATCAGGGTTCCGGCTTCCTTCCCATCCTCCTGAAGCCGCACCAGGAAGTCCGGAATATACTCCTTGGCCTCGCCGTTGTAGCTGTAGGGGATGGCGAATCCCAGATTAAAATTCTTCACAAACGCTACCACGCGCTCGTCGCTATCCAGATAGAAGGCTGCGGTTTGCTCCCACTTCTCCGTATCGGCGACGACATAATTCAGAGGTGAGCGCGCGCATTCCCTCACAGACTTTGAAGTCCAGAAGTCAACATCCCGCGTGCTTCCTTCGCCCCGATGCGCCTCGTAACGTGGAAGCTCCGGGCTCTCGGCATCAGCCGGGATGATCGCTTCGGCCAGCGTGTTGACAGCCCACGAAAAGTACGGGTCCAGGAAGACATCCTTCCGATCCGTGCGGCCCACAGGTTGGACCTTTTCTCTCAGAAACTCTCTGACCACACCGAGCATCTGCGGAAACAGCGCATGGGCAGGCACCTCACAGGTGGGACTCTTGGCGTAGCGCCTGGTGAGCACTTTCGCTAACTCAAACTCCAGCTCCTGAATCCGTTTCGTCTCCCGCCAGGTTTGAAGTGTGACATCATCAGTCTTACCCGGTCCCATCAGGGAAAGCCGTCCGCCCTCTTCGGTGGAGAGCCCCTTCATCTTTACTTCATCAGGGATGTTCATCGGATCTACGGGGAGGATCGGCACCCGCTCCCAAGCCACCCTTACCCGCCCTCTGATCCTGTGCATATACCCTTCGACACGAGGGAACCTGATTTCAAGGTGATCGCGTTCAGGGGAGAGCACGTGCACGTGATGAATCTTCGGAGGCGGCGCAGCCTTCCCTTTTTCTGTGGCCTTGAGGGGGATGAGTTCAAACGGCACACCATAGACCTTGGCCACCTCCTCGACCATCAGGTCGTGATACTGCGAGCGCCGCAGCCCTCGCCCCACCACCTGTTCGCAAAGGAGCTGCGACTCGAAGGGTCTCAGCCCGACGATGTGAGTCACGGTTGTGGCGTCCCACCCCTCGGTGAGCATCGCCACTGAGATGATGCACCGCACATCCCGGCCTGGCGGAATCCTTGGATCAATGCGCCTGTCGTCCGCTTCAGCGGCCTTGCGATTCATTTTCTCGGTGAGCTCGAAATACTCCTCAGGGGGTTTCCCGCCCGGCCATATGGTCTTCCCAATTGTGTCCAGAACGAACCGGAGGCGGCGACCTTCATCGCTCTTGGCGACACCCGATTCGATCTCTTCAACCACCTTCGAATCGACGCGAACGGTGTATTCCGTTCCGTCCCGATTCCGGAACTCTTCAATTGGTGGGGCAGCGCCCTCACCCTCGCCGGTGATCCACTCATAGACCACCTTGGCAAGCCGCGTATCCCGGCAGACGATGATGAAGACCGGCGGAACGGTAGGTCGTTTCCCCTCTGATGCTTCCCGCCCCCACTCAAGAAACTTCTCGCGCCACAGACCGGCCAACTGCGCGATCGGCTGTTGTGCCCATCTGAGCACAGCTTCCGGCTTCACCTGCCCCCGACGGCCGCCCTTCTCCCCGGCAGTGAGCTTCTGTTCAACGATCCATTTCCAGACGTTGAAGTAGGCCGGGATCTCTGCGCCAGTCGTGTCCTGAACCGGAAGCTGGGGGATCTTGACGAGCCCGCTCTCGATGGCGTCGATCAGCCCGAAGTCGGAGACGATCCAGGGGAAGGGGCGACCCGGATCATTCCCACTTCGGTTGAGATAAAAGGGTGTTGCGGACAGGTCCACGCAGCGATTGATGCCTCGAATCCGGTTGATCTTGTCGAGCCCTTCGATCCACACTGTGGCCTCGCGACGTTCGGACTCGGCCAGCTCGTCTTCTTCCTCGATCTCGGGCGTGTTGTCCAATTGGCGGATTCGATACGCGTGGTGGGCCTCGTCATTCAGCACCAGGATGTTGCCCTTGTTGCCTACGTCTTTCCCGAGGACGCGCGACACCAACGCCGTGTCCGACTCTTCTCCCCGGTTAACAACCTTCGCGCCCACACCGCCCACCTGGTTCATCTCCTGTGGCGACAGGATGTGCCAGTTGCAGATTAGGACGTGACCCTTCCTGAGATCGCTCATGAGATGGGATGGAACGATGTCCCGGGCACGGTAAATGCCGGCCTCGCCTCGATGAGGGTCGAGTTCCTGCAAGCGCTCCCGGATCGTCACGTTGGGGCAGAGGACGAGGACGACATCGGAAAAGCGTGTATCAGTCCGATCCGCAACCTTGTTGAGGATACTCCAGGCCGTGAGCATCCCCATAACGGCGGTTTTCCCGCTCCCGGTCGCCATCTTGCAGGCGTATCGGACAAATGCGCCAGGCTCATCAGACGGGATCGCGAACCCGTGGAGGAAGTCTGGACGAGCCTCTGTGAGGAAAATGATTGTCTCGACAGCCTCGCGCTGGCAGAAAAACAGCCGCCGCTCCCGTTCATCCCGATTCCAGTAGGCGAGCAGCTCTCCGGTCACGCCGGTCACACCAGAGAATGAGGACTGTCTCCAGGATTTCACACGCTTGCGGATCTCATTGACCAGATCCAGGGGGATGCGAGTCCCGAGATCTTCGGCCTGAGTTGTCCCGGTGGACCGCCCAGGAGGCCGGTAGTGGTAGCACGCTTCTCGCCGACCCGGAGCCTTGAGAGGAGGCTGCCCCTTCTCGATCACCCAATGACAGGTCGGCTCGGCGTAGGCATTGCAGATAATCGGTTCAGCGACCTCGTTGAACTGGCTCACGCTGTCACCGCTCGAGCTCGGCGTCGTAGAGCGGCTTGACGACCATCAATTCGTTG
>DATMXF010000041.1:0-5015 GCA_035561835.1 Patescibacteria group bacterium | reverse complement strand
GGGCGGTGGGGGGCTACTTCGGCGGTCTACTGGCCAAGGGCGGCGCCGATGTCACGTTCATCGCCCGCAGCGAGCGCCTGGAGGCGCTCATGGCGAGGGGCCTTGCGGTTAAGAGTTGGAAGGGGGACTTCTCCGTCCGCGTCCGTGCCACTGATGATCCAGCAGAGGTTGACCCCGTCAACTTAGTTCTCTTTTGCGTGAAATCGTACGACACAGAGTCGGCTATTTGCCAGGCGCTCCCAATGATCGGTCGGCACACCAACGTGCTGTCGCTTCAGAACGGGATCGACAACGAAGAAAAGATCGCGTCTTTCATCGGACAGGAGAAGGTCTTGGCGGGGGTCGCCTACATCGGGGCGAGCGCGCCGGAGCCCGGGGTGGTCCTTCACCAGGAGAGTGGGAAGATCGTATTCGGAGAGCTCGACGGGGGCGTCAGCGAGCGGGTTATCAGGCTCAAGGCGTTCTTCGACCGTTACAGCTTCCCGGCTGAAATATCGTCTAATATACAGGCTGTCCTATGGACGAAGCTCGCCTGGAATGCCCCCTTTAATGCGATCAATACGCTGATCGGCGGCCCGGTCAAGGTCATCCTCGAGAACCCCCACACCCTTGAGCTGGCGAGGCTGGTGACGGCGGAGGTTGTCGCTGTGGCGAATGCGTCAGGGGTCAACCTTGCTTTTGAAGAGGTGTGGGAACGGAACGTCAAGTTCTCCCAGCACTACGGCGTGAAGACATCAATGCTTCAGGACCATGAGGCGGGGAAGCCGTTGGAGCATGAAGCCCTGAATGGCGTTATCATCAACAAATCGGCCGAACATGGTCTCCAGGCGCCCTATAACTTTGCCCTCTACGCCCTTCTGTCGCGGCTTTAGGCCACGAGTTGAGCCGTACCTGCGCGATCTCGAGCAGGTACGCCGCTGCCTCTACCCGCGCGTCTTGCGCGTTGCATCTGATTGCATTAGTATAGAGCCGCTCACGTGAAATGGTCCAGGAAGACGTAATGGCCGTGTAGCGCACTAGCGTTTGGAGGAGCCGCCATGAACATCCTGCTGCTCTCCATGCCTGATTCATTCGAGCACATGCCGACGGTAGCCATTCGGATGCCGAACGCCGCCCTCACGTCACTCGCCGGAAACACCGATCCCCATCACAGAGTTGCCGTTGCAGATCTGATCCTTGTCCAGGCGCGCGTCCGCGAGACCGTCGAACGTCTGGTACGCGACATCAATCCCGACGTGCTCGGACTATCCGTGATGACGTTCCAGCGCAAGACGGCAAAGAAGATCATCGACCTCGTACGCTCGCTCAGCCCCGATGTGCGCGTTGTCGCCGGCGGCTACGACCCAAGCCTGGCCCCCGAAGCCTATACTGACCGATCCCATGGATCGGTCGACTTCATCGTGCGAGGGGAGGGAGAAGTCACCTTTCGCGAACTGCTGCGCGCCATCGAAAATCAGAGCGGATACGATCAGATCTTAGGTCTGTCTTACAGGAACGGCGACCGCTTCTGCCACAATCCGGACCGGCCGATCAGCAACCTGGAGGACGGCAAGATACGACTGCCGAACCGCGACGCGCGAATACTTCGTGGGTACACCACACTCGGAAGACAGGTCGATGTGATTGAGACCTCGCGCGGCTGCACGTTTGATTGCAGCTTCTGCTCGATCATCGAGATGCGCGGCCGCAATTTCCATACCTATCCTCTTGATCGGGTTATTGCGGATATCCGCGATGCCCGCAACCACGGCGCGCGGGCGATCTTTATCGTCGACGATAACCTTATGCTCAATGTGCGGCGGTTCGAGGCCCTCTGCCGGGCCATCATCGATGCCGGACTCAACGATATCGACTATACCCTACAGGCGATGACCTCGGTCATCGCGAACCATGGTGAGCAGCTTGCGCCTCTGATGCGCCTGGCAGGTTTTCGCTACGTGTTCCTCGGGATCGAAAATATCCTCGACGAGGATCTGGAGTTTCTGCGCGCCCGCTCCAAGAATACCAGGCGCGAGGACGGCCGCAAGGCCGGTAATGCCGCCATCGCCGCGATTGACTACCTGCATCGGAACAAGATCTATGTGGTCGGCGGTCTGATCATCGGCAACCCCAACGATACCCGCACCTCCCTCGAGGCCAACCTCGAGTTTGCGCGATCGTATGTCGACTGGCCCTTTATCCAGCACCCGACGCCATACCCGCGCACACCGATGACCCAGGAGTTTCGCCAACGAGGACTGATCGTGAATGAGCGGCTCGAAGAGTACGATGGCACGACCGCCGTCGTGCAAAGCAGCTATCTCTCTGCCGACGAGATTGAGTTTGCGCGGTGGCAAGCGGACCGTTGGGTGAAGCTTCGCCACCTGCCGGTCGCGTTCGCGCACAGTCCCCTCTTCGTACTCCGTAACTGGCACCGGATGCTCGCCCACCTGTTTCGCGGCAGCACCCTCAAATCGCTGCTGGGACTCGAAGACCCACACCAGGCTTTCGAGCGCTATCGCGCCCTCCGGCAGACCGAGCGCGAGTATCTGTGACTCGGGGACAAACCTGTGGTATGGTAACTTTGACTTGTTCACAAAGATGAACCAGGCAACCGATCATAGATGAGCCACTGTGGGCGTGTGACTCTTGGTTGTAGGCTAACCATTCGAGAGGAAAAGCGGAAAAGCTCATGAGTGAACACGAGGAGATCTTGCCGGGACACGGACTGCACGTTGAGAAGATGCCGGGGCACTGGCTGCTGGCACAGATGGGAAAGCGGGTGTTGCGTCCCGGCGGTCTTGAATTAACCCGCCGGATGCTGGACGCACTCAATATCGTACCAACGGATAGAGTGGTCGAATTTGCGCCAGGGCTGGGTGTGACGGCGCAACTGGTGCTGTCTAAATCCCCGTCCAGCTATACGGCCGTAGAAGCCGACGACGCCGCCGCGAAACGAGTACAGGGCTATCTGTCTGGCAATAATCAGCGGTGTGTCGTCGGGCACGCTGAACAATCAGGTCTACCGGACAGTAGCGCGACGGTGGTGTACTGCGAAGCGATGTTGAGTATGAAGACACCAGAGAACAAGGCCAGGATTATTCAAGAGGCCAAGCGCTTACTGGCGCCAGGCGGGCGTTGTGGCATTCATGAACTATCTTTAGTTCCCGACGATATCGATCATGCGACCAGAGACGCCATCAACCGCGCGCTTTCGCAATCCATTCATGTGGGGGTGCGTCCGTTAACCGTTGCGGAGTGGAAGGCACTGCTACAACGCGAAGGGTTGATCATCAAGGCGCAGGCCACCACCCCGATGCACCTGCTCGAACCGTCTCAGATGATCCGGAATGAAGGGCTGGCGGGGATGGCGCGAATCGCCTGGAATGTTCTGCGCAACCCGGCGGCGCGCCAGCGGATACACACAATGCGGCGCGTATTCCGTCAGTACGACCGGAATCTTGCGGCGCTCATGCTGGTTGCTGAAAAGGAGAATTAACGACGCCCGAGATCAGGAGGCCGGGTCCTTGGCCGCTTCTTTCGGAAGCAGGCGGTGTCCTTGGAAGTGAATCTTCGAGATCTCGATCTTCGCCCCTTGGGCGACGAAGATCACACGGGACTTTGGGAGCCAGAACCTTTCTACCTCGACGTATTCATCAGTAAAGACGGTGCTTTTCCCAAGCACACCCTTTTCGTCGAAGTGAAAAACGGCCACCTGCTTGGGTAAGAAGCCCTGAAGCGTCGGGACGTACTCTAAGACGTTGAGGCTCAACCATCCTTTTTCGGTCTTCTGGTTGACCTGGAGAATCTGCCGATCCTTGATGCGGTACGTCGATGAGAAGCGGTCGCCTTTCTTCACCAGGCGTCCCAGTGGATGCCGATCCTCAGGGCCGAAGGCAACCGGCGCCTCCTCGTGCTTGTGTGTTTCTGTTTTCAGTCGATGGTTGACGAGCGACTTCAGGATCCCCCCGGCCCACTCTGCCGCCTCGCGGTCTTGAAGCGTAATCTCCACCTTTCCGGAAGGCAGGACCGTCAGTTCGCCGCTCGACCTTTTTCCATCATGGTCTACCTCGAGTTTCGCCTTAAAGCCCGGGAAGCGGTCCCACACGACAACGCGCTGGCGGGCCTCTTCCAGGAGAGCACGGGCCTCAGGATCGTCGCGAATCTCCTGGGCGTTCAGGGGATCACCTGCAAAGGCGAGAAGAAGAACGGAAAAAGACAGGCTTTGGACCCAGCGTGACCGTCTCTTCATAGGTTCCTTCCTTGCCTATCCGGTTTGTTGCCAATCATGCTATCGGATGAGTCCACTCGCCACCGTAGACGTAGACCGTCTCGTAAGTGGGTGCTGATACATGCGCCGCGAGACCCAGGACAGAGTTGAATACCGTCATTTCCGGAAATTTAGCATCGGATCACCGTCTTGGCAACAAACCGGATAGGCAAGGTTCCTTCCTCCTTGTCAACAAAGAAACAATAAAGGGTTCAGGTGAAGTGTAGGCCAGGCGAGACCCCGCGTCAAGCCGTCCTCCAACGCATCCGTTTGTCCGTCATTGCGAGCGACCAACGGGAGCGCGGCAATCTCAGAGTTTTTGAGGATGCGAAGGACGGCGAGATTGCTTCGCGGCGCTACTCAGAAACTGGTAAGTTTCTTCCACCTGCGGGTCAGGCCCCGCTGGATGGGGTACTCGCAATGACACGTCGCAACGTGTATGTTTCAGGCAAAAAAGAAATCTAAGAAGAAGGCAAGGCCGACTGATGACAGCAGGCACCAATGTTACCCCGGATGCGGGATGGGGCGGCCCCTTCGAACAACCGCCAAGGCTGCCAAGCCGGCGACTATCACAGCCAGCTCTCGTATCCGGCGGACAACACTGAAAGAGAGCGCTACCTCCGCCGTTAACCCCAAGGCCAGGAAAACGGCCACATTGCCTCCCTCCTCCACGCCGATGGCGCCAGGAACCAGAAAACCGGCGGCCCTGATGGCCGAACTGAAGGCCTCGATAACCACGGCTGTCGTCAAGGAGATCGGAAGCCCG
>DATMXF010000040.1:0-43744 GCA_035561835.1 Patescibacteria group bacterium | reverse complement strand
GCACTTCCCGTCGGTTGTCATCGATAGGGGGGTGTCGGCATTGATCTCAAGAAGGTCTAATACCCCACGATCGATCACAAGAGCCAAGCTATTGCCATGCTTGGTCAGGTGCTTCACCATGGCGATCCCTCCTCTCATGATGTCTTAACGTACTCACAGTGTAGTACCATCCCTGTCCGGTGTCAAATCGCTTGGTCAACTTGATTTGGCGACACGGTGCAATAACTAGACTTCTACGTAGCCTTGTTATCAAGGGTCGCCCCCCGCGCGGGGGCGTGGATTGAAACTGGTGCTGGGCATTGGATTCTCTCCGAGTGCTATGATACGATCGCGTATGCGCATAGTTAACGGATCTAGGGGAATCATTGAAACTCACGATATGGTCTGGGGCGCTTGGGAATTTTGCCCTGCGCCAGCTTAGAAAGATGAGCGAGGGCCTCCTCCTGCAAGACCTGCGCGTGCTGGTGAGACCGACGTGAAAAACCGGACTGCCAAGCGTCCGCAGTGCATCGTGATTGCCGGGCCGAATGGCGCGGGGAAGACCACGTTTGCCGGAGAGTTCCTGCTTCGCGAAGCGGGCGTGATTCACTTTGTGAATGCCGACCTCATTGCCGGCGGACTATCACCCCTTCGCCCGGAATTAGCGGCACGACAAGCGGGAAGACTGGTGCTGTCTGAACTGGAGAGGCTGGCCAAGTCCCGCGAGGATTTCGCTTTTGAAAGCACCTTAAGCGGACGGACCTATCTCAGGCTACTGAACCGGTGGAGGGCCGTCGGGTATCGGATTGACATGGTGTTCCTCTGGCTCCCTTCGGTCCAACTTGCGCTCCAGCGTATTGCTGCCCGTGTGCGGCAGGGAGGACACGCCGTCCCACGCGCCGATGTAGTCCGGCGCTTTGATCGAAGTTGGACGAATTTTCGCGGCATCTATCGACCGCTGGCGGATACCTGGGCTGTGTATGACAATTCACGGGAAGTTCCGCGATTATTGGAGGAAGGTCCATGAAGCCTACGAACGGCACGGCGGAGACCAAGGCCTTTGGGCGGGCGGTTGGACGCGCGCTGCGGCGGGCCGCCAAGGTAGCGCGAAAAACGGCGCAGACGCATCATACGCCTATTTATATTTGGCAAGACGGTAAAGTCGTGGCAAGGAAACCTTAAGGTCAGGAAGCGACCTGTGCCCCGCGCGGGGGCGTGGATTGAAACCGGCGGTAACGGGTCGTGTATGATAATATAAGGGGAGTTTTTGCGATTATTAGAGGAAGGCCCATGAAGACGACACCTGAGAAGGCCGAAACCGGAGCCTTTACCCGGGCCGTTGGACGAGCGCTGCGGCGGGCCGAGAAAGCGGCCGTGGCGCACCACACGCCCTTGTATATTTGATGGAACGGCAAAGTGGCGGCGAAGAAGCCCTGGTGATCCTCCCGCTCGCGCCCCCTCGGTCCTGCCACGTCGGCCTGGGGCAGTTCGTGTCAGTGGGGAAAGGCAGGCAGTGATGAGTGGCGGGTGATTGGTGGGGCGAGCTGAGGAACGGAGGGGTGGTCGCTGGACTGGAGGTGACGCGATGCAGCGTGAGTATGCGGCACTGATTGAGGAGTTCATCCGATTGCTGGTGGGGGAATTTGGTGATCGGGTGGCCTCAGTGCTGGTATTCGGTTCGGTGGCGCGAGGGACGGCGCGAGCGAACAGCGATATTGATCTGTGCGTGGTCATCCGAGACCTGCCGGCAAGCCGCTATCAGCGTCATCAACTGCTCGCGCAGGTGCTGGCTGCGCTCCGGAGTGGCCGAACCTATTGCGACGCGATCCAGCGCGGATATACGCCGGACTTCTCTGTCTTGCTCTATACGCCGGACGAAGTCAAAGAGACGAAGCCCATCTTTCTCGATATGGTTGAGGAGGCTGTCTTCATTCTGGATGATGGCACGATGAAGACCAAGCTGGAGAGCCTGCGCCGGCGGCTCCGGGAACTGGACTCGCGGAAGGTGACGCTGTCGGACGGGACGTACTATTGGCTCCTTAAGCCAGGCCTCCAGTTCGGGGAGGTGGTCGAGTTATGACCAATCGGGAGATTGGCCATGCGTACATAGAAGATGCCCGCATCATTCTGAACGAAGCGGAGGCCTCGTTGTCTCAAGGCCATTATCATCGCGCGGTCAGGAAGTGCCAAGAGTCGGTGGAGATGGCGCTCAAAGGGCTCCTGCGCCTGGCTGGAATCGAGTACCCCAAGGCGCACCGCGTCGGCCGCGTCCTGTTGGAATCCGCTGTTGCGCAAGTGACCTCGGCGGATCGCCTTCGGGAAATCGCCCGCATGGCAGATGAGTTGACGGATGCGCGGGAAGAGGCGTTTTACGGATCAGGTGAAACCTCTGCGGCCGCGCTGTTCACGCGGGAAGATGCAGTGGACGCCATGGCGAAGGGGAGACAAGTGGAACAGTTTGTTGCGGAGTTGGCTGAACGAGGTTTTCGCTAGGCTACGCCTGCTACTTCGGCCCGGGGCATGGTGTGGCGGAACCTCTCGCGACTGCTGATGTAACTCCTCGATTTTTCGGCGCCGGATACTATGTATGTTTCCACGGCCTCAGAGCCGTGGCCCCATTGAAGCGAGACCACCCCACTCGCTATTACCAAGTGAGGGGGTCCCCCGCGCGCGGGGGCGTGGATTGAAACAAACAATTCCAAACCGAAGTCGCGTTATGGGTTGGATGGATGGGTTTCGTGCGGTAGGCGTGCGAGAATCGCGTCGGACACTGCCTGAGCGGTAGTTAATGCCTCCAGGGCTTCCTTGGAGGAGGGTTCATCAGGTTCTCCCGGGTAGCGGAATCGCCAGGCGTATTCGGTAAGCGGCGCCGCCTTATCGACGAGCGATCGCAAAGCAGGATCAAGGTTGATACATGCCTCTCCGAGCTCCTCGATATTATGGGTCTTCCGAAATGGCCGATCATGCCAGGCGAGGAACCCCTTGAGCGCTTTCTCTACAGCCTGTTGTGCGTGGAAGACCGCATCGAAGGCAAGAGGTGGGTTGGTTGTGAGATCGTGAGAGGCTGCACGGAGGTCCTGGTTCGCCTTCAGGAGCCAGGCTTTCGTGTCGGCCAGGCGTGCAGGGTCATGCGGCATGGAGCAATCTGCCTTCCCTCAGCACGGTCCCTGGGAGCGACGCTCGAAGGTGACGGCGCGCTTCGAAGTAGCTGCGGGTGCAAACGAGGACGTCTGCTGCGGTGCCTGTACCGCGGAGGGCCTCATAGGCCAGCCGACTGCGCCTGCGCTCAGGCGGGGCATCGTCAGGGACGATCACCAGGAGGTCATAGTCACTATCCGGCCCGGCATCACCTCGCGCGATCGAGCCAAAGAGGTAGATACGCTCCGGTTGGTACGCGGTGACGAGTCTCCGGATGATCTCGGCGAGCATGGGCTCCAGCAAGACATCTGGGTCTTCATACATTGGAGTACCTCTGACGTAAAGCTGTTTTCGTATCTAACAGTAGACAACCCGGTAAGATGAGTCAATGCAAATCTGTCGCTAAGTTGTTGCGCCGTTGCTTCAGATAGCGCTCGGCCCGACATCTGGCGAGAAGTGAAACTAAAGGACAATAAGGAGGCCGGATAATTCTGATCAGTCGCCCCCCGCGCGGGGGCGTGGAGTAACACACGCAGGCCTACCCGTGGCACACTATCGCCGGTCGTGTGTCATCTCAAGAATAATCAGAGCCTCAGGGCCACCCGGGCATCATGAAACCCCCCGCACCCCCTTTATCAAAGGGGGGGAACCTGAAGGGGGATTTCTCCGAAGCCGACGGCTGTTTGCTGATAGCTATTGTCCAAGGAAACCTTACGGTTAGGAAGCGACCCGTCGCCCCCCGCGCGGGGGCGTGGATTGAAACACGGTACGCGCGGCGAGCCCACCGGCTGCGATCGTGTCTCTTCGTCAGAGAGCTACAGGGAGTGAATGAGCTAGAAGCGAGAGTGGACCCATGCGGAATGGTCTGTCTTGCGGTTGTTAGGAATATGGACGCGCTGACTCATATCTTTGCTAGGCATCAGGTCAGGGTTACACGGCTCGATTCAAAGGCAAGTCTTCAACCCAGCAGAGGAATCGCTCAAATGGGGTGCCGGATAATGTCGCCATGAGTTTGCGGTCACCAGTGACGAGCTGGGCGTCGAGGGCGAGTGCCAGCGCGAGATACATGCAGTCGTACAGGCTGTGCTGAAGTTCAAGGGACATGTCGAATGCGGTAAGGAGTAACGGCTCATCAGCATGGAGCCTGACCGGCAATCTTGAGACCTCTCGATGTAACGTGCGCGCCTCCCGGGTTGTGAGCTCTCCTCGCCGTACAAGCTTGCAGAGCACGCTATTGAGCTCCAGCAGGAAGAGCGTGGGCGCGTGCAGCATGGCCCCCGCTCCTCGCAGCCGCCGCGCGGCCTCACTGTGGACCTCAGGCATGAACCATTTGACGCCGATACTGGCATCGACCACATAGGCGCTCACCGATTGCGATCCTCTCGGATGAGCACTACGCTGTCACTAAATCGGCGACCGGAGCGTTTGAAGCGGTTGAAGATGCGATCGATACGCTTCCACGCAGCGTCAGAGTCAGGCACTGCTTCCTCAAGGATCTTCTTAGCCTCGGCTTGCAGCGAGCGTTTGTGTTGGGCCGCTCGGCTTTTGAGTCGCTGGACGACTCGATCATCCAGATCACGGACCAAGAGTTGTGCCACACGCAACCTCCTTCTTCTCAAGCGAACGACTGCTAGCAAAATGATAGCGCACAGGGTATGCCTGGTCAACGGGCTTTTATCCGTAAAACGTCGCGACCACTTTCGCACAATTCTCACGCGTAAGACATTCGTGCGCCGCTCACTCCATCGCCCCCCGCGCGGGGGCGTGGATTGAAACCGGTGCTGGTTAGACAAGGGGGGAGAATGCTGCCCAAGGAGGGATCGTTAGCACTCATCGTACGTGATGGCCCTTGACACCATCATATGCCCTTGATACTGTTTGGCTATACCAAAGGCCACCCCCCTTTTCAGGAGCCGGGCGATGTATCCGGATGGCGCAGTTCGTGAGATGGTCATCTGGAGGCTCCCAACCGCTGATCCGGAGCGGCCTCACGGGCTGAAATACCGTTTGTATTATGGATCGCCGGATGGAAGGCGCATGGTCCTATATGATAACGAGCGAGGCAAAGGGGGTCATCGCCACGTCTACGGTAAGGAAGCGCACTATCGCTTTCGGGATGTGGAGACGCTGGTTGCCGACTTTCAACGGGATATCAACCGCGTCAGGAGGAGATTATGAGTCGTGGACGAATCACGGTTGGGATCAAGCGCGAACGAGACATCAACAGGGAGTTTGTTGAGGCATGGAAGCAGGCAGAACGAGGAGCGCTGAAAGAGCCGGAGGTCCACCTTTATTTCTTGGACGTGGCCACGTTACAGGGGGTCTTGTCGGACCGCCGCCTGGCGCTCTTGAAGGTCCTCCGCCGAATCGGACCGTCCAGTATCCGCAACCTGGCCGCACAGGTCCAGCGCGACTACCGTAATGTGTACGACGACCTCCAGTTGTTGCTCAAGGCCGGCCTGGTCGAGAAGGATGCCCGCAACCGAGTCACCGTCCCCTGGGACAAGATTCAGACCGAGATCAACCTCGCTGCATAGGGGTGACCTGTCGGCATGCACCGCACAGGCAGGCCCTCAGGTCGGGCGAGGACGTGCGCCCCTGCGCGGGGGCGTGGATTGAAACGCGCCCCGAATCATCCATGTTTGACATTGCTGTGTTAGCCCTCCTATACTGACACTCTATGATCTCGATTCAGCAGGTATCAAAGCGCTTCGGCGGCCGTGTGCTGTTCAAGGACGTCTCCCTTCGGATCGGGCTCGAGGACCGGGTCGCGCTGGTGGGACCCAACGGCGCGGGGAAGACGACGCTTCTGGAAATGATCGCGGGCAATATCTCTCCCGACAGCGGCGTGATCGCGATCAACAACAAGGCCGTCATCGGCTACCTGACCCAGGAGCTGGAGGCCCATCAGGGCACGTCCCTGCTTGAAGAGGTTCTGGCCGGCGGCTCGGAGGCGTCGTCTATCGAGCGCCATCTCCGCCTTCTGGAGGAGGAGATCGCCACGGCCCCACCGGAGGCGGTAGACGAGCTGCTCTCCCATTACGGTGCACTTCAGACCAGGTACGAACAGCTCGGCGGATACGCCCTGGAGGCCAGGGCCAAGGAGATTCTCTTCGGCCTCGGTTTCAAGGAGAAGCACCTGTCCCGATCTCTGGAGCATTTCTCCGGTGGCCAGCGGATGCGCGCATCGTTGGCCCGGCTACTCCTCTCCTCTCCGGACGCGCTGCTATTGGATGAACCCACAAACCATCTGGATCTCGAGTCGGTCGTCTGGCTGGAGCAGTTCCTGTCCGGCTATGCCGGCGCGATCCTGCTCATCTCCCACGATCGGAATTTTATGAACCGTCTGGCCACCCGAGTGGTCGAGGTGGAACAACAGCAACTGATCGCCTACACCGGAAATTACGACCAGTTCGTGGCGGCCAAGGCCGAGGCCAGACAGATCCTGGAGGCCACCGCGAAGAACCAGCAGAAAAAGATTGAGGACACCCGGGCCTTCATCGACCGTTTCCGGTACAAGGCCACCAAGGCCCGTCAGGTCCAGAGTCGGATCAAGCTGCTCGAGGGAATGGACAAGATAGAACTGGCCCCTCAACAGAAACGGGTCAGATTCTCTTTTCCGGAGCCTCCACGGAGCGGAGAGACGGTGATCCGACTGATCGATCTCGACAAGTCCTACGACGGCAATCCGATCTACCGCGCCCTGAATGTCGAGCTGCGTCGAGGGCAACGAGTAGCCCTGATAGGCCCCAATGGGGCGGGAAAATCCACCCTGCTCAAGCTGCTGGCCGGCGTCTTGCCGTTCGAGAAGGGCGAACGGACACTGGGCCATAACGTGACAACAGCCTATTATGCCCAGCACCAGTTGGAGCTCTTGAACCCTGCCAATACGGTCCTTGACGAGATCACGTCTGCCGCTCCCATGGAAGAGTCGTCCTTTCTCCGGTCGATTCTGGGGCGGTTTCTCTTTTCCGGGGATGACGTGAAAAAGAAGGTTGCCGTCCTCTCCGGCGGAGAGAAGAGCCGGTTGGCTCTGGCCAAGATGTTGATCCGTCCGGCCAACCTTCTGCTGTTGGACGAGCCGACGAACCATCTGGACATCCCCTCCCGCGATGTGCTGGAAGAGGCGCTCCGCGACTTTCCCGGAACGATCTGCTTTATTACCCATGATCGGCATTTTATCCGGGCCGTGGCCAACCGGATCATTGATGTTCGTGACGGAGCGGCCACGCCGTATGCCGGGGATTACGATTACTACCTCTATAAACAGCAATTGATGACGGAACAGGTTGCCGACAGCGGCCACGCCGCACCAGAGTCTGCGAACGCCGCTATCGCGCCGGTCCAGAGGCCAGGGGCAAAGGAGGAAGGTTCGAGGGAACGCAAGACAAAGGAGCAGAAAAGAGCCGAGGCTGAGACGCGCAACCGGACACACCGGACGTCAAGCCTGCACCTGTCGTCGCTGTCCAAGATCGAGGCAGGGGTGGCTGAGGCCGAAAAGACCCTGGAGGGTCTCACCCAGGCGCTCGCTGATCCAAAGATATACCAGAATAAGGAGCAACTCTTTGAAGTCCTGGACGCGCATACTCAGGCCAAGCAAAAGCTGGAAGCACTGATGGCGGAATGGGATCGAATATCCAGTCTGATGTAGTGATTACTCAGGTCGATAGGCTGGAGGCTGAAGGCTACGACGGATGGAAAAACTCTTGACAGCAGACCTTTGTCGTTCACAGTATAGTGATGTGGGGAGGCGGACCTTGCGATGTGCGGTCCGTGATCATCAATGAACACTCACCCGATCGGTACCTGCCAAGCCTGTGGCGCGCGTAGGGTGTCTGGGGCCAGCGCCTGCTGGCAGTGCGGCGGCACATTCGCCACGCTGCCGACGGCCGAGGTATCTGCTCAGCGCTGGATCAAGCTACCGTGGGTTGGGGTGATCCCCTTCGGGCTCTTCTTTTTGCCTTGGGCGGTCGCCGGCCCATACTGGGCCCATCGCGTCGTCTCGGTTGCGGGCCTGGAGCTTGCCCTCGGCCGGACACTCAGGGGTCGTCCTATACTGCATGAACCGCTCCTGTGGCTCATCCCCGCCATCTCACTCTTGCTGGCCGCGCTACTGTTTCGGATCTACCGGCGGGCACCCAGGTCGCAGCACTGGCTGCCCATAGCGATCACCGCCTGGGCAGGTTTTCTACTGCTTCTCTTCAAGGCAGTACAGTGGCTATTGGGCGCTCCGTCTCCTGGAGCGGTCTGGGTGGTACACTGGCTGACCAGCGAATATCTGGTCTCCATCTCGGCCTTCTTTGTATCAGCCATTAGCGCCACACGAGCATGGATCGGTTCGAAGAGCCCCAGGCCGCAGTCGTCCTCTTCTCCGTCCGAAGATACCCCATTCGACGAAGAGCAGATTCGGTGATCCGGGCCAAGGTTGGAACCTGCGGTTTCGCGATGGGCCGGCAGGAGTACTACAAGACCTTCCCGGTTGTGGAGATCCAGCAGACCTTTTACAAATTGCCGCGGGTCAGCACGGGAACGCGATGGCGGGACGGTTCGCCGACCGGGTTCGAATTTACGATAAAAGCGTGGCAGCTTATCACGCACGAGCCTTCAAGCCCGACCTATCGCCGCCTTGCCAAGCCGATCCCGCCTGAGTCGAAAGATCGTTACGGCGCGTTCCGGCCGACGGAGGAAGTCGCTGAGGCCTGGACTCGGACGCGGGCGTTTGCGGCAGCCTTAGGCGCCTCGATCATCGTCTTTCAGTGCCCTCCGAGTTTTACGCCGACGCCCGAACATATTGCAAACCTGCGGCGCTTTTTTACCACGATCGACCGCACCGGCTGGCAGGCTGCCTGGGAGCCGCGCGACGCCTGGGCACCCGATACGATCCGGGGCCTCTGTCGTGAATTGGATCTGATACATGTCGTTGATCCGCTCAAGGAGACCGCGCTTCACGGCGCAATCCGCTACTACCGGCTGCACGGCATCACCGGCTATCGGTACGTCCACACCGATCAGGACCTCGAGCGGCTGAAGGCCGCGTGTGAGGGCGATCTGCCCACCTACTGGCTGTTCAATAATCTCTTTATGGCTGAAGACGCGGTTCGACTCCAGGCGCTATTCGAAGAGAAGGCGGAGACGTCGCGGTAAGCGTACATGAGTGTCACGCAGAATGAACCCGACGTAGTTGCGCCGGCTCCTGAGCAGTTGGCTCAGGCGATCAAAGCGGAAGCCCGCAGGTTGGGGTTCGAGCTGGTCGGCATCTCGCCGGTCAGCAACCCTCCTCATGAACAGTCATTCGCCGACTGGCTGCAAGAGGGATACAGCGGCGAGATGGCCTATATGGCGCGCACTGAGCACGCCAGACGCCACCCGGAGGCCTGGTTTCCCTGGGCGCGTTCGGTGGTCTCTGTCGCCATGAACTACTACACCCCCTTCTCGCGCGAGACAGATCACGCAGACGTCCCCAGAGGCTGGATCTCCCGTTATGCGTGGGGCGAGGACTATCACACGATTATGGAAGACCGGCTTGGCGCGCTGCTCGGCTGGATTCGACACACCGTCGGCGAGGAGGTTCAAGGCAAGGCGTATGTCGATACCGGACCGGTATTGGAGCGGGAATTCTCGGGCCGGGCCGGGATCGGGTGGATCGGCAAGAATACGCTCCTCATCTCTCCAAAACACGGCTCATATTTTTTTCTGGGCGAACTGCTCCTCAGCCTCGAGCTATTGCCGGATAGTCCGATCCGGAACCGGTGCGGCTCGTGCGATCTATGCCTGAAGGCCTGTCCGACCGACGCCTTTGTCGGTCCGTATCGGCTGGATGCCCGTCGCTGCATCTCGTACCTGACGATCGAGTTGAAGGGCGGCATCCCGACCGAGATGCGTCCGTTGATCGGCGATCATATCTTTGGCTGCGATATCTGTCAGGAGGTCTGTCCGTATAATGTCAATATCGGGGTCTCGGCAGAGCCCACTTTTCAGCCCCGTGAGGGCCTGCATGCCCCGGAACTGATCCCGCTCCTTGCGCTCAACGATGAACAGTTTCGGTCGCGATTCAAGGGGAGCCCCATTAAGCGTTCAAAACGACGGGGCGTTCTGCGAAACGTGGCCGTCGCGCTTGGCAACCTGGGCTCCAAGGAGTCGGCCCCGGCCTTGGCGACGCTCCTCTCTGATCCGGAGCCGCTGGTCCGCGGTCATGCTGCCTGGGCCTTGGGACGGATCGGCACAACGGAGGCGCGCGCGGCGCTCGACGAGGCACGTACGCGCGAGACCGATCCCGACGTACAAGCGGAGATCACACAGGCGCTTACTGCCTGCGCGCTTTCACAGTCACCCGGGCCCTGATCGTCAGCTCTCTCCCGCCGCGTTCCAGATAGGCGAGAAACCCCTCCCAGCGGTCCTCTGTCTTCCATTTGCTGATGAGACCCGAATCCTCCAGGTAGGCCAGGGCGTCAGCCGCAGCGGCAAAGGACAGCGTCTCACGCTCGGCCCCGAGATAGACGGGCTCGAATCCCGATGCTGCGAGCGCCGCTTCGACATCCTGCTCTCCGTAGGCAAATCGGGAACTCCTGCCGCTCTCCTCCCATTGGTCTCGGTGAAGGGTCGAAAAGGCGATGCAGCGGCCCGACGCCAGGACTGCGGCCGCTCGTCGAATGATCTCGTCGGACATGCACAGATGGGCGACCACCAGATCGATCGGACCAAGCTCGCCGTAGTCGATCCGCTCCGCATCGCCGCGCACGAAGGTGATGTGGTCAAGGCCGAGGCTGCGCGCATGCCGATTCGCCTGCTCGACAGCCTGATCCGACCAGTCGATCCCGATAATCCGACCGGCCTCTTCTGCCAGAGCAAAGGCCAAGCGCCCAATGCCGCATCCGACATCCAGAACGGTCCGCTCGCGCAGCGGCTCTTCCCGTATCAGGCGCAGGAGGGTCGCGCTAAGAATACCGTGTCTCGCCTCACGCCCTTCGCCGGGCCGATAGGTTCTCTCGATTTGCTGCCGCCTCCACATTCCGATACGCTCCTGGGTATGGCAAGCAGCCGTCACTCTCCCGCCTCTCGGAGCGACCCTGCCGGTCGCTGCCGGGCGGCAGCCTTCGGAGATTCCCTCGCAGGCGAGGGTGTGTTTCCGCATTCCTTCCCGGCCGCGACTCAGTGGGCTGCACGACGCGACGGTAAGGAGCGTCACGTCTGTGCAGGCTCCTCCGGCGAAGGCCGTTCCGGCTCCTGCCATACCCGTACGATGTCCGGAACAGCCTTTTTCATTCCTATTGTACGTCAGTATCCCAAAATTATGAGTCTTTTGGGAAGAGCGAAGGTAAAGGTGGCGGTCGAAACCTTGACAAGAGTGAATAAATAGTATAGATATAGGAATACTTGCAGATGCGATAATACGCAATGGTGTGGATATGAAAAGCCGTGAGACAACAACTGAGTAACTTCAAGGCCGATTTTTTCAAGGCACTGGCGCACCCGCTGAGGATCTCGATCCTGGATGCGTTGCGGATGGGAGAGCTGACGGTGAATGAGATCAGCCAGCGATTCTCGATTGAGCCGGCCAACGCCTCGCAGCAGCTTGCAGTCCTTCGCAATAAGGGGATCGTGGTGGCCCGCAAAGAGGGGTCAAACGTCTACTATTCCGTCAGCGACCCGGCCATCTTTAAGCTGCTCGACGCGGCCAGGGAGATCTTCAACAACCATCTGATCGGCGTTCGCGGGATGCTTGAAGAGATACGACTCGAACAGACGCAGACGCCCAAGCGCCGCTGAGAGAGCCGGGTGTATCGGCGTTGTGAGGTGGTCGGAGAGGTCGGAGTGAGATGTTGGCATTGCTGAGAAAGATCTGGACCACACCGGTGGTGGCTGAGCCGCTGGTACCGACAGATGACGACAGACAGATCGAGGCCATCGCGCGGCAGGTCGATGAGCGTGCGAGACGACTCTTCGGCCGCTCGCTCCACATCCGAGAAGTGGATGCGGGCTCGTGCAACGGGTGCGAGCTGGAGATCGGGGCGCTGAATAATCCCTACTACGACTTGGAGCGGTTTGGAATGCATTTCGTCGCCTCACCGCGCCATGCGGATTGCCTGCTGGTCACGGGCCCGGTCACACGCAATATGGCCGACCCCCTCAAACGGACCTATGACGCAACCCCCGACCCAAAGATCGTGGTCGCCGTCGGCGACTGCGCCAGGGATTGCGGAATCTTTGCAGGCGGCTATGGAGTGGTGGGACCGGTGTCGGCCATTGTGCCGGTCGATGTGGTCGTCGGCGGCTGCCCTCCACCCCCGTCGATGATCCTGGCCGGGATCCTGGCAGCGCTCGAAAGGCGCGTGTAGCTCACCAGTATGTGCAACAGAAGGATGGCTCGTGTGCCTAATGCTGCTTTACATTCATTCCAAAGTCGTCATTGCTTTGAAAGTCCCCTACGCGGTCATTGCGAAGGAGCGGAGCGACTGAAGCAATCTCACCGTTCTTCAAGACCAGGAAAGCGGAACGGTTGGATTGCCGCGCTCCCGTCGATCGCTCGCAATGACGAGCCGGGGTGAGCGTCTCGCGCTGCGGACTTTCATGCTCATTGGCGTGCCAACAGCTCATGAGGTATTCCCGCGAAAGAGGGAATCTAGCGCAGAAAGACTGGATTCCGGGTCAAGCCCGGAATGACAATCAAAGCAAAGAGACTTACGGGACACTACACTTGATGAGTGACGATGGCGCTCAGTGAAGCAGTGACGCTGAACCTGCTGCTTCTGACGCTCGGGGGCTTTGGCGCCGGTGCAGCAGGGGCGGTGCTGGCAGCGCGCCGCCCGCGCGTCTCGCGATGGGTAGGGCATGCGGGCGCGCTTATCGGCGCCGTAGGCGCCCTGGCGCTCGGCGCGGCGGGCCTGTCGGGCAGCACGCTGGATGTGATGATCCCGGCGCTCCTCCCTGTCGGCGGACTCTCCCTCGGTATGGATCGCCTCAGCGCGTTCTTTGTCCTGGTGATCGCGGTCGCAGCGATCCCATCTACAGCCTATGCCATCACCTATACCCGCGCCTATGAAGGCAAATCGTCACTGGCGGGGATGGGGTTCGGGTTCAACGCCTTCCTCGCCGGGATGGTGCTCGTCGTGTTGGCCCGCAACGTACTGACGTTCCTGGTCATGTGGGAGGCGATGTCGCTGGCGTCGTATTTCCTCGTGATGACAGAGGCTGAGCATAGGGACACGCAGCATGCGGGCTGGATCTATCTCGTGATGACGCACGCGGGCTTCGCGTGTCTGCTGATCGGCTTTCTCATTATGGCGCATGGGACCGATACGATGAACCTGAGTGAATGGCGCGCCGCATCGGCGACATTAAGCGGCCCAATGCGCCATGCGGTATTCGTCCTGCTGGCGCTCGGCTTTGGGGTAAAGGCAGGCGTGGTGCCCTTGCATATCTGGCTTCCCAAGGCCCATCCGGCAGCGCCCAGTCACGTCTCTGCCATGATGTCAGGGGTGATGATCAAACTTGGTATCTACGGGCTTATTCGGATCGGGTTCGATTGGCTCGGGGTCGGCGCATCCTGGTGGGGCGGCGCAATACTGGTCGTCGCGGCGGTGAGCGCGGTACTCGGCATACTGTATGCGTTGGTGGAGTCCGATCTCAAATGCCTGCTCGCGTATTCCAGCGTCGAGAATATCGGCATCATTCTGCTCGGGGTGGGGGCGGGGATGCTGTTCCAGAGTTACCACCTCGACACCCTGGCCTCGCTGGCGCTGGTTGCGAGTCTGTACCACACAGTGAATCACGCCATGTTTAAGCCCCTCCTCTTCATGGGCGCCGGCGCTGTTGTGCATGCGACCGGAACCCGCAATATAGAGGAGATGGGCGGCCTTATCAAGCGGATGCCGCAGACTGCCGCCTATTTCCTTGTCGGATCGGTGGCGATTGCGGCGCTGCCGCCGTTCAACGGCTTTATCAGCGAGTGGCTGATGTTTCAATCGCTGCTCCTCAGCTTCCAGATCTCGGCAACAGGAACCAATCTGCTCTTCGCGCTGTCGATCGCCGCGCTCGCGCTGACAAGCGGGCTTGCGGCAGCCTGCTTCGTGAAGGCCTTCGGTATTACCTTTCTGGCGCTCCCGCGCAGCGAACGGGCCGGGCAGGCGCGGGAGGCGCCGTGGATGATGCGTGGGGCGATGGGGATATCGGCGGTCGCATGCCTGGCGCTCGGGGTCGCGCCGGTGGGCATTGTGCGCCTCTTAAATGCGACAGCAGCCGATCTGACAGGGGCGCAGGCGGATATGCACTTCAACTGGAACGTCATTGTCGCGAATGATGCGTTCGCCGTCGTATCGCCGCTGTGGATCGCGGTCGCGCTGGTCTCGTTGTGTGCGCTGATTCTGATGGCCTTGCGCGTCATCGGCGCGAACGCAGCGTGGCGCGCGTACGAGACATGGGGGTGCGGGCGCGCACTGCAGACGTCGCGCTTTGAATATACCGCGACGGCATTCGCCAATCCGTTCAAGCGCGTGTTTGGTCTGTTGTACCGTCCGGTGAAGGAGCTGGACATCCAGTTCCATCCGGAATCCCGAATGTTCGTGGAGACCATCGCCTACCGCAATGAGACGCGCTCCATATTCGAGGAGGCGCTGTATGGCCCGATGTCCAGGCTGGTACAGCGCGGCGCGCAGCGGGCGCGTATTGTCCAGTCAGGGAACGTGCATCTGTATTTGTTGTATATCTTTGTGGCGCTGGTGGTCCTGCTGGCGCTGGCGGGTTAGCACGCCGTGGTCGTCAGGCTCACCGGACAGTCTATCCGAAAAAGGTCTGTTTAGTCTTTCTAGTCCATTTGGTCAGGACCAAACGACGAAACAGACCGAACAGACGAAATAGACTTTTTCTAAGGCAGAGCGGATGCTCACACAGATTCTGATCGAAGTGATCCAATTACTCATCGTGGGACTTGGCGCACCGCTTCTGGTGGGGCTGGTTCGGCGGGTGAAAGCCAGGCTCCAGGGTCGGCGAGGGGCCGGCCTGCTGCAGCCATACGCCGATCTACGCAAGCTTCTGGCAAAAGAGGCGGTCGTGTCGGAGACCACCTCGTGGATCTTTCGGTTCACTCCGTACCTGCTTGCAGCAACGATGCTGCTCTCCGCGCTTCTTGTCCCGCTGCTCACAACCCGGACGCCGCTTGGTTTTCTCGGTAACATCATCGTGCTGATGTACCTGTTCCTGCTCGGCACCTTCTTTCTGGCCCTGGCGGGTCTGGATGCCGGAAGTGCGTTCGGCGGCATGGGATCGAGCCGCGAGATGGCCGTGGCCGCGCTGGCTGAGCCGACCGTGATGATTGCGATCTTCGCGATAGCCTTACGGGCCGGCAATACCGGTCTCGATGAGATCATCAGGCGCGGCGCAGCCGATTCGCTTCTGCTGCTGACCCCCGGGCACCTACTGGCATTTATGGCGTTCTTCATCGTAGCCCTCGCAGAGACGGGGCGATTACCGGTTGACAATCCGGCGACGCATCTGGAACTGACGATGATCCATGAGGCGATGGTGCTGGAGTACTCAGGGCGGCATCTCATGCTGATCGAGTGGGCGGCGGGAATGAAGTTGCTGATCTTCCTGGCGCTGCTTTCGAACTTATTCTTTCCGTGGGGCGTTGCGCTGACGGTGACACCGCCGGCGCTGGCGGTGGCCTTCGTCGCGTTGGTCGCGAAGGTGGGCGCGCTCGCAGTAGGGATTGCGGCGCTCGAAACGGCGGTGGCCAAGTTGCGGCTGTTCCGCCTGCCGGCGCTGCTGAGCGGATCGTTTGCGCTCGCCCTGTTGGCCGTCATCTCGTTTTTGTTCGTCAAATAGGTTGGGTGAATGGTAACCGAACTTTTTCCAAAGCTGGTGACGTTACTCTCGTTCGCAACGCTGGGAGCGGCGTTTCTGCTGATCGTGCGCCGGGACCTGGCCGGACAGGTCCGGATATTCGCGGGGCAATCGTTGATCCTGGCCATTGCCGCGGGGGTCGTCGCCGCATTCACGAGAAGCGTTGAATTGGCCGGTGTCGCGCTGGCGCTGGCGCTCTTAAAGGTGGTCGTCATTCCGCGTGTACTTAATCGCGCGGTGGCCAAGATCGGTTTGCAGCGGGCCGCCTTACCGTATCTGGGCACGCCCGCGACGCTGGTGGTGTGCGGAGGCCTGGTGGTGATCGCATTTTACGTGATGGCCCCTGTCGCTGCGTCAAATCCGCTCCCTACCGCTGAGGCTATTCCGATCGCCTTTGCCGGCGTACTCATCGGCTTTTTTGTGATGGTGAATCGTCGACGCGCACTGACGCAGATCCTCGGCTTCTTAATGCTGGAGAACAGCACATTCCTGCTTGCGCTGCTGGCCACCTATGGGGTGCCGTTCATCGTCGAGATGGGGGTATTCCTTGATGTGCTGGTGGCCGTGCTGATCATGGAGGTATTCATCTATCGCATCAAAGAGAATTTTGATTCGATTGAGGTGGACCAATTGGGGAGGCTGAAGGGGTGACGCTTATCGCACTGGTGCTGATGCCGCTGGCCGCTGCGGCCCTCCTGGCACTGGTACGCCCGCGGGCGTGGCTCGAGGGTATCCATGCGCTCGCAGCCCTCGGCGGACTGGCCGCCGGTCTCATGGTCGCTGCGCGGGTATGGCGGGGCGATATTCCCACTGCCGTCGGGGGACTGCTTCGCGCGGACGGGCTCTCGGCGTTGATGGTCGTCGTGATCACCCTGTTGGGGGCGATCGCCGCGCTGTACGGGATTGGCTATATCCGGGCGGAATATGACGACACCCATCTCACCCGCGTACGCAGTTTCTTCGCGCTGTTTCACGTCTTTATCTTTACGATGCTCCTGGCGGTCACAACCGATAACCTTGGCATCATGTGGGTGGCGATTGAAGGGACGACATTAGCGACAGCCTTTCTGGTGAACCTGCATAACACGCCCAAGTCGTTGGAGGCAGCCTATAAATACCTCATCCTCTCTTCGGTGGGCATTGCGCTCGCCTTTATCGGCACGGCGCTGATGTATTACGCCGGCGCCTCGCGCGCCGGCGAGATTGCGGTAAATTGGACCTCTCTCCGAGCCGCCGCATCATCGCTGAATCCCCAGGTCGTCCGGCTCGCCTTCGCCTTCATCCTCATCGGCTACGGGACAAAGGCCGGCCTGGCGCCGATGCATACGTGGCTGCCGGATGCCCACAGTGAGGCGCCTGCCCCGATCAGCGCATTGATGTCCGGCGTCCTGCTCAATGTGGGACTCTACGCACTGATGCGTTTCAAGGTGGTGACAGACATTGCGGTCGGCGCGCACTTCGCCGGCCCCTGGCTTTTAGGCGTCGGGCTGCTCTCGCTTACAGTGGCCGCAACCTTTCTCGTTGTGCCGCGCAATTACAAGCGCATGCTGGCCTATTCAAGCGTCGAACACGTCGGCGTGATTTGCTTGGGATTAGGATTCGGGGGCTACTGGGGCGTACTGGGTGCGCTCCTGCACGTGATTAATCATGCGCTGTCAAAGTCGTCGTTGTTTATCCTGTCGGGAAATATCCTGCTGAAATATCGGACCACCGACCTTCGCCGGGTGCGCGGGCTGTTGCGGGCATCGCCGTTGACGGCCGGCGCATTTGCAGCGGGCACGCTTGCGCTGCTGGGTCTGCCCCCCTTCGGGCTGTTCATCAGTGAGTTCCTTATCTTTCGCGCGGGCGTGGAGAGCGGATCTCTGTGGGTCGTCATCCTGGGGGTGGCGCTGCTCGCCGTCGTGTTCGCCGGCATGCTCGGCAGCGTGAACCAGATGCTCTACGGAGCGCCCCCGGACAATATGGAACATGGGGATCCGCTCAGGTGGTCGCTGGCGCCGCTGGTGGTCAATTTCTCTTTATTGCTTGTACTCGGGCTGACGTTCCCGCACACAGTGGCTGAGGCCCTCGAACAGGCGCTGAGGGCGCTCGGGGTGTCCCATGCCTGATCTGAACGGTGTCGCCCGGCAGCTTCGTGCGACGGCGCTGAAGCTGACCGACCTTCGGGTGTACCCTCCGCGGGAGGTGCGAGTCAGCGTCGAACGGGATGAGATACCTCGGTTTGCCGATTATGTGCGTGGCAGGTTTGAGGCGAGACCTGAACTGATCGTGGCGGAGGATACACGCGCAGAGCGCGGGACCTTTACGTTGCGCTACCTCTTCGAACTCGAAGGCGTGGATCTGTTCATTGTCGCGTCGGCGGCAGTCCCGGAAAACGACCGTCGATTTCCGTCGCTTGCCACGCGCTGGTATCTGGCCAGTCGCTTCGAGCGCGAGATGCATGATCTGTTCGGCCTCCTACCGACCGGTCATCCCGACCTACGTCGTCTGCCGTTACATCAGTTCTGGCCCGCAGCATATCACCCGCTGCTGAAGGACGCCCCAACACCCCCTGCATTTGCGGATGATGGTACGCCCTTCCCGTTTCGCCGCGTGGAGGGCGAGGGGATCCATGAGATCACCGTCGGCCCGGTGCATGCGGGCATCATCGAGCCGGGCCATTTCCGATTCAGCGTCGAGGGCGAGGCCATCGTGAATCTCGAGTCCCGGCTCTATTTCGTACACAAGGGGATCGAGCGACTCTTCGAGACAGTCCCGCTCATCCGCGGGGTGGAACTGGCTGAACGGATTTCCGGAGACAGCAGCGTGGCGCACGCGCTCGCATTCTGCCAAGCGCTTGAATCGCTGACGGCGCTGCGGATCCCGCCTCGCGCGGCCTACCTGCGTGTGGCGCTGCTTGAATTGGAACGGCTCTACAATCACATCGCGGATGTCGGCGCGATCTGCACGGATACCGGCTTTGCGGTTGCGAATGCCCACGCTATGAGGATCCGCGAGGATCTCCTGCGTCTGAACGCGCGGCTGGTCGGTCATCGCCTGCTTCGCGGGACGCTGATCGCGGGCGGTGTGAGGTGTGACTTCACGGCGGAGCAGATCGCCGATGCGCGGGAGACGGTGAGGCGCGCGGTCAGTGACTTCGACGAAGTGATCGAGATCGCGCTGAACAATAGTTTGGTGCTGGACCGCCTGCACGGGACAGGGCGCTTGTCGAATCAGACCGCGCGCGAGTTGCAGGTCGTCGGGCCGGCGGCGCGCGCCAGCGGGATCGATCGGGATGCCAGACGGGATCATCCCTTTGCCGCGTATGCGGATCTGCCGCCGCATGTGCCGGTGTACAGTGAAGGCGATGTCTGGGCGCGACTGATGGTGCGGGTAGATGAGGCGCACGAGGCCGCTCATCTGATCATGCGCGCATTGAGCGAGATCCCCGAGGGTAAGGTCTCGGCGACGCTCCCGGCATTGCCGGCGGGCGCGAGCGGGTTCGGCCTGGTTGAGGGGTGGCGCGGGCCGATCTGGCACTGGCTTGTCGCCGGCGGGCAGAACCGGCTTGCGCGCGCAAAGATCAAAGATCCGTCATTCGCCAACTGGCCGGCGCTTCATTACGCCATCCTGAAAAATATCGTGCCCGATTTTCCGCTCGTCAATAAGAGCTTCAACCTGTCGTACGCGGGCAATGATTTGTAGAGTTGCGGCCAGCCTCCCCATTCCTTTCGAGTCCTGTCGGGCGATCCCGTTTCGTTCTTACCCATAAGATACGTCCTTGTCCAGACTACCAGAGAGAGGAGCGCTCTGCCCCCTATCAGCTTTACAAGATTCAGCGTTTCCGATAAGATAAGTGTTTTCGTTGCAGCGGTCGGCTGCGCTGTCTAGGGTCCGGGGAGGGTCCGAGGGTGAAGGGGTTGTTCGACGGTCTTGGGCTGAGGGCGAAACTACTGCTGATGATGTTCTCCCTCCTGCTGCTGACGTTCGCCTCGCTGTTCGTGTTGTATTGGCACGCAGAGCTGGCGCTGATCGAGCAGGTGGAAAAGCATACGATGGACCTGTCCACCGCGATTCAGATCAGCGTCGAGCGCCTCACCTCCCAGGAGCGAACCGACGAGGCGCGCCTCCAGGACTATGTCAACCGCCTGCAACGAAAAGGAGTGAATGAGATCTCCATCATCAGTAATGAGGAGGAGGTCATCGCCAGCAGCAATCCGAAGCGGGTGGGCGCGACGATCGATCCTAGCCATCGGGATCTGTTCATTACGGCCAGACTGGGGGAGACGCTGAAAACGGAGCATGGTCAAAAGAACTACAACCTGATTGTGCCGATCGTCGTGGGTAATCAGCGGATGGGGTACGCCCTGATCAGCATGGTGCTGGATGATTTTGCCCAGATCTCGCAACTCAACTTCATCAAGCGTCTGATCGCCACCGTACTGGTCTTTGGCCTCGGGATGGCGGCGTCGCTCATTCTGTCCTGGAAGTACACCAGACCGATCGATCAGGTGGTTCAGGCAGCGCGCCGAGTGGCCCAGGGCGATCTCCGGGATACCTTGCCGGTCGAGCGGCACGATGAGATCGGTGAGCTGACCACGAGTTTCAACGATATGGTGCAAAAGCTACGGGCAAACAAGGAGCTGGAGCAGCGCCTGCATCAGGCCGAGCGCCTCTCCAGCATCGGCCAGTTGGCCTCGGGCATCGCGCACGAAATCCGCAATCCGTTGAACTTCATCAACCTGAGCATCGATCATCTGCAAAGCCGGTTTTCACCCACCGATCCCGGCTCACGCGAGGAGTTCACCTATCTGGTCTCGTGGGTGAAAAGCGAGATCCACCGCCTGAATACGATGATCACCAACTTCCTGACCTACGGTAAGCCGCTCAAGCTTCAGCCGCGCCCATGTGATCTGACCTCATTGCTCCATGATGTGGTGAAGATGGTCAGTGGTAAGGCCGAAGAACAGGGGATCGAAGTCGATTGCGGCGCGCTGGAAGCATTGCCGATACTGTCGGTGGATGGAGAGCAGATCAGGACCTGTTTCGTCAATGTCCTGGTGAATGCTCTCCAGGCTATGCCTCAGGGAGGGAAGCTGGCGATCGCTACCAGGCTGGTGGATGGGACCGACTCGCCTGACCCATCGCCACTCGCCGCGAGCAGGCGCTGGATCGAGGTCCGCTTTCAGGATACCGGGCATGGGATCGCCTCCGCAGACCTGCCGAGGGTGTTCGAGCCGTACTTTACTACCAAGGAGGTCGGGATCGGATTGGGATTGGCCCTGACGAAGAAGATTGTGGAAGAGCATGGAGGGACGATTGCTTTGGACAGTATTCCCGACCGGGGCACTACGGTGAGCATCCGGCTACCGGTGGAGGAGCAGGTCTGATGCGGGGGGGACGGATCCTGGTGGTCGACGACGAGGGGCCCCAGCGAGAGATCCTTCGGACTATCCTGTCGGCTGAAGGCTATTCGGTCGAAACGGCGCCGGGAGGGACGGAGGCCTTAAAGCGCTGTCAGGAGAAGTCGTATGACCTGGTGCTGACCGATCTTCGAATGCCGGGAACCGATGGCCTCTCCCTGGTGGAGCGGCTGATGCGGGCCGACCCTCCCACCCTGGTCATCCTGATGACCGCCTACGGCTCGCTGGATTCGGCCGAGCAGGCACTCAAAAAGGGGGCCTTCGATTATCTGACAAAACCGTTGGAACGGGAGGAGTTGCTCCTGACGGTGAAGAGGGCCTTCGAGCGTCTTCAGTTGAGCCGGGAGAATCGGTTGTTGCGGCAGCAGGTAGAGGAGCGTTTTCGTATCGAAGGGATCGTGGGCAGTCACTTCCGGATGCAGGAGGTCTTTGAAAAGATCCGAAAGGTTTCGAACAGCAACACGACCGTGCTCCTCATCGGGGAGAGCGGGACCGGAAAAGAGCTGATCGCCAGGACCATCCATCGACAGAGCCTACGCAGAGATCGCCCCTTTATTGCCGTCAACTGCGCGGCCATCCCTGAGAGTCTGCTGGAAAGCGAGATCTTCGGCCATGAGCGGGGCGCGTTTACGGGGGCCGTAGACCGGAGGGCCGGCTGCTTTGAGTTGGCGGACAGCGGGACCATCTTCCTGGATGAGGTCGTCGAGATGCAACTGCCGATCCAGGCGAAATTCCTGCGTATCCTGCAGGGAGAGACGTTCAGAAGGCTGGGAGGGAAAAGCGAGATCGACGTTGACGTTCGCGTCATCGCCGCGACCAATCGAGATCCCGTCGAGGCGGTCAAAGACGGGATTCTCCGGGAAGACCTGTTCTATCGACTGAACGTGGTCTCCATTGGGATCCCACCTCTCCGCGAGCGAAGCACCGACATTCCTCAACTCGTCGAATATTTCATCAAAAAGCACGGTGGGAGCGCGGGAAAGCCGATCCGGGGGATTAGCAACGGAGCCATGCGGCTCCTGATGAGTTATCACTGGCCCGGTAATGTCCGGCAGCTTGAGGCGGTGATCGAGCGGGCAAGCCTGCTCTCCGAAGGACCTGAGATTCAGCATTACGATCTGCCTATTGAGGTTCGGTTCTTCGACCTCCCGGTCCTGCCTGCCTCATCGAGTATGCCCCGTAGTAAGTTCGTCATTGAGATTCCCGAGCAGGGGATTCACTTTGAGGCGCTGGAGCGCGACTTGATCCTGCAGGCTATGGAGAGGTCCGACTGGGTGATCACCAAGGCGGCGCGCCTCCTGGGGTTGAGCTACCGGACCCTACAGTATCGTCTGGAGAAATTTCAGATCAAACGGGACACAAACGCCGCCTCCATGACTCCGGAGAGCGGATTCACTGAGCAGGTGTGACAACGGAAAGGGGGGATGTGAGTGGGAAGCGTGGTCAAGAAGCGGCGGCAAAAGATGAGCAAGCATAAGCATAAGAAACTGCTGAAGCGAACCAGGCACCAGCGTCGGAAGAAGTAAAGCCGGGCATTAAACGTTCGAGCGGCCAGGCTGTTCTAAGGAGTAGATTTGGGGTAATGTGCCCTGCAAGAATACCGTTGCTGGGCTGGGCCGATCGGACGGGGGATGACTCTCGGTGAGAGACAAAGGCCTTGCGCGAGGCGGATTTCGAACTGATCGATCGATTCTTGCAGGGCGATGGGACGGCGTTCGACGAACTGGTCCGGAAGCGCCAGCGGGAGGTGTACAACCTGGCCTATCGAATGACCAGGAATGCCGAAGACGCGCGAGACGTTTCGCAGGAGGCCTTCTTGCAGGTATATCGGAACTTAAGTCGATTTGATCGCCGTTCCAGCCTTTCTACCTGGCTGTACCGGATCGTCGTCAACCTGTGCCTCAACCATTTGAACCGTGGCTCGCGAGCCCTCTATGCTACGGTCGACCAGCATCCTGATCCGGTCGATTTGTCGAAGGGGTCGCTCGCTCGACTGGAGGAAAGTGAGCAAGCGGACGCGCTCACCCGCGCCATCGAGACCCTTCCGCCGCAACAGCGGGCAAGCCTGACGTTGCGGGTCCATCATCACCTCGCGCACCGGGAGATCGCAGACATTCTGGGGGTCTCCGAGGCAACGGCCAAGGTGCATTATTTTCACGCCGTACAGGCGTTGCGGCGTAAGCTGGCACACTGGCGCGAAGGTACGTGATGAGGGGAGGCTGCTGTCGTCATGAGATGCGATGACGTTGAGTTCAAGCTGTTGGAGTTGATCGAGGGGGAGCTGCCGGCGGCGCAGCGTTCTGAGGTCCTTGCCCATCTTGATGACTGCGCTGCGTGTACGGCTGAGTTCTCTGCGTATCATGATCTCCTGACGCTTGTGCAGGTCGACTCGGTTCCTGAGCCGTCGCCAGGCTTTTGGGAAGAGTTCCTGCTGTCGCTGAAACAACGAATCGGGCAGGAGGCCGCCAGGCGCAAGCCGACACCCGCCGCCTGGTTGACCGGCGTAGGATCGTGGTTGACGTTCCGGCCACGCCTCATCGCCGGCCTGGCGGTGGCGGCCGTATCAATGTTCATTGTCGTTCGGTTGCCGGGCGTGTTGCCCGTTAGGGTGAATCGACAGGCAGCACCGGTTTCGACGGAAAGGCTCGTTGGGCAGAATGGCGCGGCGCACACTGTGGCAGTGATACCTCGTTCCGACCGCAGGAACCAACAATCCGGCGAAACGTTTATGGTGGCCGGAGAGGTCGTAGAGGAGCCTTCGATCCTGATGGCGGTGATTCAGCGGCTCGGCGGGGTGGATGAGCTTGCGGATCGACTTGAAACGGCCTGGGTTCTGCGTCCGGAGGCCGACCCGGTAGACTCGCTCGCCTCGCTCAACGAGGAGGAGCGCCAAGTCCTGCTGGATCACCTGAGTCATCTTAGAATGTCAGAGTCATGAAACAATTACGGGGGCAATGCTCAGTCCGGTCTTGGCCTGTGACGGTAGCCGTCGTGGGGCTACTCTGGTTGTGTGGTCTGGTCTCAGAAACCATGGCGCAACCGCTTGTACCTACCGCTCCAAAGGCGCCTGGGATGCCGGAAGGGAGACGCTTGATCGAGACGATCAAGATCTGGAAGATGACTGAGGCGCTCAACCTGGACGAAGATCAGGCCGCCAAGCTGTTCCCGAGACTGGCCCAGTTGGAGGCTTCACGACGCGAATTTCACAGGCAGCAGCGTCTGCTGCGGGATGAGCTGACCGAACTTCTGAAGCAGCAGCCCTTACGGGACCAGGAGGTCAAGGCGAGGCTCGAACGGTTAGAACGCGCCGAAATCGACTTCAGGGGGCGAGAGCAAGTCATTAGGGGAGGGCTCCGATCGATCTTGAGTGTAGAACAGCAGGCCCGTCTCGCCTTGTTTGAAGATCGATTTGAGAGTGAGATGCGCCGCGCCATCCAGGACCTTCGGCAGCGTCATCGGGGATTGCCCCCCGGTCCCGGCCAGGGCATCGAAGCGCCCGGTCCGAAGGATCAACCCCCAATCCCTGTGGAGAGCGAGTTGCCACGCAAATAAAGATTCAATTCGTTTGCCGTGGCAATGCGTAATACCGGCCCGTCCGATCCATGAGGACGAAAGGCTCGAGTGGACCCCGTGAGGCAGCGGAGCAATCTTCCGCTGCCGTTTTTGTTGTCGCCTGTCTGCGTGTCCCGCGCAGGTAGAGAGGTCCGAAGTGTCAGCGAAGTCTCCACCCTCCATCAGCGGCGATAGGACCGCTTTTTGCTTGCACCCTTGGGAAGGATCACTGATAATGAATAATGGGTCTGAAGACTTAAGACCCACGGTATGGGGTTCAGCAACAGGAGGAGATTATATGATACGGAAATACGGACAGGGCTTAGGGTTCATCATTCTTGCGGTGGTCTTCACGCTGCTGGCCACTGAGTTCGACGCATGGGCGAGGGCAGGCGGCGGCCGCAGCTTCGGAAGCCGCGGATTCCGCAGCTACTCCAGCCCAAGCCGTAACTACTCTAGTAGCCCGACAACGCCCTCCCGGCCACGGCCTGAGCCGCAATCCCCCCTCGCAGCTCCGGCGTCCTCTCCCTTCGGAGGAGGTGGATTTATGCGGAGCATAGCTGGAGGCTTGCTTGGCGGGTTTCTTGGCGGCATGCTGTTCAGGAGCTTGGGCTTTGCTGGTTACGGCGGCATGGGCGGGGGATTCGGTTTGATGGACCTGGTGATCCTGGGCGGGATCGGCTTAGCAATTTACTGGGTGGTGAAGCAGAGATCGCGGCCGGCCCTCATCGAAGCGCCATATCAGCATCAGCGTACGTGGTCGGCTGAACGTGAGCCGGAACGCTACCAGGGGGGGGCGGCTGCACAAGGAACAATGACCCAGGAAGGAGATCTGGACCAGGGAGTGGCCCACATTCGCCAGATGGACCCTGGTTTTGAGGCAGGACGCCTCAGAGAGGCAGGCACTGATCTCTTCTTCAAGGTGCAGGCGGCTTGGGGGAATCGTGACCTTGAGCCGATCCGTACGATCCTCACGCCAGAGATGTACTCTCAGCTTGGCGCCGACGTGATGCGGCTGAGGAACGAACGGAAGATCAACCGCCTGGAAAATATCGCAGTCCGCTCCGTCGAACTGACGGAAGCATGGCAGGAACGAGGGCAGGACTATGCAACGTTACGGTTCTTGGCGAACCTCCTCGATTACACTGTAGATGAGGAAACTTCCCAGGTAGTGGACGGCAGCCGCACCGACCCTGTGAAGTTTGAGGAATACTGGACCGTGACGCGCCCGGTCGGGCCGAATCCTTGGCTCCTTGCGGCTATCAATCAGGCAGAAAACTAAGCTGTCAGCTATCAGCAGACAGCTTTCAGCGAAGAATTCGGCTACACTTCCTGCTGAGGGCTGACGGCCGAACGCTGTGTTTGTGAGAAAAGCCCCCGCGAAATTCCTGCGCGGGGGCTTTTCTGTTCGTTACCGGGAATCGATGCTCAACCTATCGACGCCCTTATTTCCGAGTTTCTGCGTACATCATGTCGATGCTGTAGTATCCTTGCCTTTTTGGCGAATCGATGCCAAGAGGCTCCGAGCGAATGCCGTTGTCAGGAATAACTCCTTAAAGCAGGCAACCGCAAGCGCGGAGAGATGGAGATGCCGGATCCGCATTTCGCCAAGATGCCCCCGTGTTCGCGCCCAGCACGTGTTAAGATCCTGCCTGGAACAGACAATCCGGTTGCTCAACGCATCAAACCTGGCATAGAGCAGATCCAGTCGTGACGGGAGTCTTCCCCTGAGGCCGGAGTAGACCTCTTGCCATTCACCAACCTTCATGCTCTGCCGGGCATCTCGCTGGAGAGCATAGAGCTGCTCAAGCCATTTCTTGGCAGGCCCGTCCCCCCACACCCAACCGCGATGCAGTGCCTGGATCTGGGTCTGAAGGCTTCCCCACTTCTTCAGGAACACATTCAGGTCCCTGCGGCTGAGCAACATCTTGGAGGAGAGCTCTTCAAAGGGATCGAGCATTGCCCGGACCTTGGAGGGTAGCGCCACCTTGGCATCACTATACGCCTTTTGCCACTCCGCAACCTTTAAGGTTTGCCAGATCTCTCCCTGGATCCGCTGCACCTCATCGAGTACTCGCCTTTCTCTCTCAGTTCGAGGGCGGGACTGAAGCCAGACCTCTTCCATCTCCTTCAGGAATCTGGCCCACGCCACGAACAGATGGTACACCTCTTTCGTACGCTTCCAGAGATGGACCGGTAGCGGATCAACCGAACATCCTGGTCTCCGTGTCAGCCGGTCCTTCAAGCGGAAAAAGCCGGCCACCATCGGATGTTGCTTTTCGATCAGGGCCGCGTTCTTGTACCACAGGTATACGTTGAGGAGATTCCAGTATGTCCTCGGGGCGTGCTGCCATCGTGACAGGATCTTCGCCATATTCTCTTTGCTGTAAAACGCCTGCCAAGCCCCCTGATACGCGGCGGTCCACTCCTCGGCGGTCATATTTGGGTGTGCGGTTGTGGCGTGAAAAGAATCTCGCTTATTGAGATCAGGGTCCATCCACTCGCCGTGTTCCTGCATTTCTTTGTGGTCCTGAGATCCCGGCAGCGGTGTCAGCATAAAGAAGGAGGCCTGATCCGGTTCGATCTCATCCATAAGATACTGCATATCGAGGGCTACCTGCGCCTTCGTATCGAAGGGCATGCCGATAATATAGGCAACGTGGACAGCGACACCGGCGTCGTGCCACTCGCCGATAATAGCCTTGTACTCCTCGACCTTGTTCTGTCCCTTACCTTGGACCTTGATATTGTCAGGATTAACGCTCTCCATGCCGACAAACACCTGGGTACAGCCGGCCTCGGCTGCGAGACGTACGAAGTCTTGCGGCTTACGGGCCAGGTCCACCTGCATCATGAAGGAGATCTTAATTCCTTCCTCTCGCAGGCGGATAATCGCTTCAAAGGTCTCACGCCACCACTTCTTCCTGGCAAAGTTATCGTCAGTGAAAAAGTAAAAGTCGATGCGATGCTCAGTGTAATTTCTTCGAACGAGCTCCGCGATCACCTCCGGCGAACGCTCCCGCATCATCCGACCCTGCACGTTAATGATCGTACAAAAGCTGCACGAAAACGGGCAGCCTCGAGATGTTTCAACGGTCCCGAAATTGGGCCTGGCAAAGTGCTTCATCGTTTTGCGGCTGATGATGGGCAATGGGGCATTGTCGATATTCACAAGGTCTTTAAGGTTCTGCGCAAAGGAGTAGAGGGGTTTCAATTGTCCGTTGAGGAGATCGGCCAGTATCCCATCCCAATGTCCTTCGACCTCGCCGGAGATAACTACGATCGATTCCCGATAAAGCTCCTGGATGTCCGGCCCCTGATCGCCAAGCATATTGATGGTCCCGCTGGTATGGAATCCGCCCATCATGACGTCAATCCCATGCTTGCGGAATTGCTTCCCCATTTCGAGCGCCCTGGGGAACTGGGGGGTCTGGACTCCAACGAGACACACCACCAGCTTCGTGGAAGGATGACGATCCCATTTGACGATCTGCGCCACCGGGACTTTTTCCGCTACCTCATCAAAGGTATCGACCTGGATGGTGATATCGCCAAAGACGCGCCGCCTCTTGATATCTTCGGTCAAGCCCTGGAGCACGCTGAGGGTATTGCTGGGCAGTACGGCTTTCCAAAAGCGGATCACGTATCCATCATCATCGTATTGCGAGGGTTTGATGAGGACGATTCTGAGGGTCTTGTACGTGTGAGCTTGGGGGAGTGGGGAGAGCTGCTGCGATTCCGCCTGCTCGTACATGAGGTCCTTCGTGGCTAGCGATGTGCTTTGACCAGCGGTTGTCGTCTCCATTCCTCGGCTTCTCCGGTACTGCTCTCCCGGGAACGTGAAGAGCACGCTACGAGGCGACGTGAGTAGTGACTTTACATCATCCCCACAAGGCTGTCAACGGCAAATAAAGCAGCCTAAGACACTAGGAGATAGTCAGAACACCGGCGCCGCTGAACCGGCTGTGCTTGAGAAGTTGGAGGGCGTGATTCGCCTCTTCGAGGGGGAAGGCGTGGACCTCTGTTCGGATCGGGATCTCTACTGCAAGGCGCAAGAGATCCGATACATCCTGCCGGGTGCTGTTGGCCACGCTCCGAACGGTCCGTTCCTGATAGAGCAAGGCGTAGTCAAGCTCCGGGATCGGACTCATCGTGATGCCGGCGAGCGAGATCGTACCTCCTTTCCTGAGGACCCGAAGCGCTTGTTGCACCAGCCGCCCGACAGGCGCAAAGATGACCGCGCTATCGAGTAGTCCAGGCGGGTCGTCCTCGGCCTGACCTACCCAGCAGGCGCCTAGCTGCCGCGCCAGGACGCGGTGCGCCTCGCTCCGGGTAAAGACATAGACCTCACATCCCCAGTAGGCCGCGACCTGGATCGCGATATGGGCCGAGCCACCGAATCCATACAGCCCCAGACGCTCGCCAGGCTTGATCTCGCTTAGTCGAATGGCGCGGAAGCCGATAACCCCTCCGCACAGCAATGGGGCCGCATTGGCCGTCGAGATGCCTGACGGTAACGGGTATGCAAATGCCTCCTGGGCAACCACATACTCCGCATACCCGCCGTTCACATGGTAGCCGGTAAAGCGGGCCGTATCGCAGAGATTTTCCTGGTCGTGGCGACAGAAGGCGCACCGGCCACAGGTGGAGTACAGCCAGGAAACGCCCACTCTATCGCCTGCGTGAAAGCGCGTGGCACCTTGTCCGACCTCATCGACGACACCAACAATCTGGTGGCCTGGCACAATCGGGAGCGTCGGGAGCGGGAGGTCGCCTTCGATGATATGCAGGTCGGTCCGGCAGAGACCGCAGGCCAGCACCCGCAGGCGGAGTTCACCAGGACCCGGAATCGGGGCTGGCAGCTCGACCATCGTAAGCGGATGGTCGTCGATCGGGCGCGCACTATTCAGACACAGCGCCCGCATATACGGCTCCTCCGTTAACGCCCTACTCAATGAGAGTCAGGAAGGCCACAGACCGAAGTCGCTTACCGAAGAAGTGGGTAATACAGACCCTCAAGACCTCTTGAAGGTTGGTGGTATGCGGATGGGGAAGAGGCGAAGCCAGTGACTGTTCCAGTCCGCCATGCAGAACCGAACGTAGAAATTCCAGTGAGTTGACAGAGATAGGCATGCTATCCGGCGCCCGCGGAAGGCACCTGAAGCAGACCAGCCCACCGCGAGTCGGGCTGATGGCGGATGCAGCGCCGTGCTCCAGCACGGACCGGCATACCAGGCAGCGATAGAGCTCTAAGAGGTATCCGACAATCCTGAGGAGGCGGATCTCAAACGACCTGAGCAGGCGCGGTTCATCATGTAAGACGAGCAACGTCAGGGCATCACGCAGCAAGAGGAAGATCTCCTCGTTCGGCTCCTCATCCTCGACAGACGCGCCCGCCAGCTCTACGAGGTAGGCCCCCCGGCCCAGCCTCCCCAGATCCGCCTTGAGCCCGGCAAACGGCTCAATGACGGAGAACTCATTGATTCTATGGAGGGTCCGGTTGGGCCACTCAAAGAACACGAGTTGACCAAGGGTAAACAGCTCGAGAGTCCCGCCATATCGGCTGCGAACCCGCCTGGCCCCACGGGCCACTGCCCGGACCTTCCCCAATCTCCGCGTGAAGAACGGAATAATCCGATCGGCCTCACCAAGATTGTGCCCGCCGATGACAATCGCCTCGGTTGTTTGTAAAGGCATGTTTCGGGTTTCGGGTTTCGGGTTTGGAACTCGAAACCCGAAACGTTTTTACGGTTGCAGGTAGCCGAGCCGTCTCAGCGCCTCATCATCCTTCTGCCAGTCGCTGCGAACCTTGACCCATAGCTTCAAGAAGACCTGGGTGCCGAGCAGTATCTCGATCTCCGGCCTGACCAGCTCCCCGATTCGCTTGAGCATGCCCCCCCCGCGTCCGATGATGATCGCCTTCTGCGAGTCCTTCTCGACATAAATGGTCGCCTCAACGTCGGTGAGCGCCCGCCCTTCCCGTACTCTGACCTTTTCTACCAACACGGCCACCGCATACGGCACCTCCTGATAGACCGAGCGGAAGACCCGCTCGCGGATCAGCTCGGCGATAATGAAACGATCGGGCTGGTCGGTCAACTGATCAAGGGGATACAGCGGCGGTCCCTCCGGGAGGTATTGGACCAGCAGCGACTCGAGAAGCGCAACGTTGTCGCCTTTCGTAGCGGAGATCGGAACGATCTCGACAAACGGCAGCAGCGACCGGAAGCGATCGATTGTGGGCAACAGACTTTCTTTCTCAACGAGATCGACCTTATTGACGGCGAGCAGGATTGGAGACGTGACCCGCTTCAGAATCTCCAGGATCAGCTTGTCACCCTGGGAGAGCGGATTGGGAGCTTCCACTATCCAGAGGATCAGGTCTGCCCCTTCCAGACTATTCGTAGCTGTTTTCACCATCAGCCGGTGGAAATAGCCGCCCGACTTATCGATCCCCGGCGTATCCAGGAAGATCAATTGCGCTCCAGGCAGGCTCTTGATCCCCATAATTTTGGTTCTGGTCGTCTGCGGCCTGGGAGAGACGATCGACACCTTCTGCCCCAGCAGACGGTTCATGAGGGTCGATTTGCCCACATTCGGGCGGCCGATGATCGCTACGAAGCCGGATTTATAACTGTTCATGCCCGCGTCACTGTTGGCACGCTTTTGGTGGGTTTCGGAAGCTCCCATCATCAACTCGATACTCGCAACTCGACACTCGAAACTTCGAGCGGCGTGGCAAGAGCGCGGCAACAATGCTCCCCCCCAACCCAAGGGCAGTTACCACCAGGAGAGCCGACCTTGCTGAGAACGGATTGACGACGAAGGCGCCGAACAGAGGAGGCGCCAGGATGATGATACCGACAGCAGCCGCCACCAACGCGGCGATCAGCACCGCGCCGGCGGCGATGTCCTTTGCCCGTCCGGCGATCGGGTGAAAGGCTGGCGATACAAGATCCACGGTCAACTCCACTGCAGTATTCAGCAGCTCTGTGGTGACGACAAGCGCAATGGCCATGAGCAGCAGCACAAGATCGACATACGGCAACCCCAGCAACAGCCCGAACAGCGCGACGAATCCGGCTACGACGACATGGATGCGCAGGTGGCGTTGTGTGGAGATCGCATCTTCGATCCCTTTGAACGCACAGCGAAACGGATGTGACGAGCCTTCCATGCTTATCTGCCTTCGGCCTCGATGAACGGGAGGCCGAACTGTCGCTCCAGGCGTTTCATCCGGCGCGCCTCTGACGGCATCTGATGATCGTAGCCAAGGAGATGGAGAATGCCATGGATCAGCAGCGCAGTCAACTCATCACGAAGCGTGCGACCCGCCGCCTTGGCCTGTCGATCGGCTGTTTCAGCCGAGATCACCACGTCCCCGAGCAGATGCGGCGAGAGTGACCCAAACGATCCTTCACGCATCGGAAACGAAAGGACATCCGTGCTTGTCGCCTTCCCTCGATACTGTCGGTTCAGGCGGGTCATGGTCCGGTCGCCCACCAGCACCAGCCCGCACTCGGCCTCATCAACCCCTGCTCTGACGAGGGTGGTCTGCCCGACCTTTTTTAGAAAGCTCGTGTCGAGCCTGATCTTCCTTTGTCGGTTTGTGACCTGCATCCCCATTCGGTCCCCTTCTGCCGACAGTGTCCTCAAAGGCAAACCCGGGATATTCTACCCGTCGGTGGTAGATACCGCAAAGAATTCGAACGAAGCTTTCCTCGATAAGGCGAAGCTCGCTGAAGGTCAGCTCGCACTCGCGGAGCTGCCCATCCACAAACACGGCATTGACGATCTTCGCGACCAGCACCTGGAACCGCCCGGGTGTCGGATCGGTCAGGGTTCGCGACGCCGCCTCGACGGCATCGGCCAGCATCAGAATGGCCGCCTCTTTTGTTTGCGGTTTTGGCCCCGGATACCGGAACTTCTCTTCATGGACCTCACCCTGGTCGCTTTCTTCTGTGCCCTTGGCCTTATGGTAAAAGAAGATGGTGAGTCTGGTGCCGTGGTGCTGCGGAATCATCTCCAGTACTGCCGGCGGCAAGCCGTACGTCCTCCCTAACTCAACACCCGCCTTGACGTGGGACACGATGACCAGACTGCTCAGGTTCGGGCCAAGCTTATCATGCCGACTCCGGACATTCTGCTGATTTTCAACGAAGTACGAAGGCTTCGTGATCTTCCCGATATCGTGGTAGTATGCGCCCACCCGGCACAGCATGGTGTTCGCGCCAATCGCCTCAGCGGCAGCCTCGGCCAGGGTGCCCACCATGACACTGTGGTGGTAGGTGCCTGGGGCCTTGAGTATCATCTCTTTCAGAAGCGGATGGTTCAGGTTGCACAGTTCCAGCAATCGAAAATCGGTCGCCACCTCGAACAGATATTCGAAGAGGGGGAGCACACCCAGCGAGAGAACCGCAACAAACAGCCCGCCGACCAGGCCACACAGCAGGTAAAAGCCAAGCCGCTCCGTCGATCCGGAGAGCAACGACCAGGCGAGAACCGAATAGAGGTTCGCCAGCCCGACCGCCATCCCCGCCTTCAACAGGATCGACCGATCTTTGCGACCAACAAGGGCGAAGATCGCTGCCAGACTGCTCACAAGGCTGTACAGAAAGAAGCGGAATCCATCGGCCGCCAGGAGAGCAGTCAGAATGCTGATGGCAAGGGCGCCCGCAAACGCCAGGCGGCTGTTGAAAAGAATTGCCAGCAGCAGGCCCCCAATGGCGACAGGGATCGAGTATTCAATGGCGCTTGCAGGCACATTGGGGAGCGCCTGATGAACCGAGGGAAGAAAGAAGAAAAACGAACGGGCGATGGCGGCCGTCAACAGGATCACCGAGGTGAGCAGAAATAGGCTCTTTGGCTGTCGCAGCGGTTTGGGTTGGAGCGTCCAAATGTACAGGTAGAGGCTCCCAAGCAGGAAGCCGACCAAGAGGCAGATCCCAAGGAGCGGAAGGATGCCGGACGGGAGCGCCGAGGACGATGCGATAACGAGGATGATCGCGAGGACCGCCAGGCTACAGAGCGCATAGAGCGCGCCTGGATGGCGCTCAAGGCGTCTCGTAGTCCAATGGAACCAGGAAGAGACTACGCGCGGAGCGCTCAGCAGGCGACGCGCAGTCGGCGACTGCACGCCGGCCATGGTGGTGCTGCCGTTCCTGTAGGGCGCCATCGGGCGCCCTCCTATCGCCCCTCGGCTGGTGATGACGTGGAGGTCTGGTACGCCTCGTACGCCCTGACAATCTGCTGTACCAACTCGTGTCGCACCACGTCCTCCTCGCCGAGATAGGCGAACTTGATCCCCTCGATCCCCTTCAGAATACGCCGCACCTCGATCAGGCCGGACAGTCGGCCGGTGGGCAGGTCGATCTGGGTGATATCCCCCGTGATGACGGTCTTTGAGCCGAAGCCCAGGCGCGTCAGGAACATCTTCATCTGCTCTGAGGTCGTGTTCTGGGCCTCGTCCAGCACGATGAATGAATCGTTGAGCGTCCGGCCTCGCATGAACGCCAGCGGGGCGATCTCGATGGTGCCCATCTCAATCAGACGGGTGACGCGCTCCATCTCGATCATATCGTAGAGCGCATCGTACAGGGGCCGAAGGTAGGGGTTAATCTTTTCGTAGAGCGTACCGGGAAGAAAACCTAATTTTTCCCCCGCTTCTACGGCGGGTCTGGTCAGGATAATCCGATTGACCTCGTGTTTTAAGAGCGCCGACACAGCCATGGCCATCGCCAGATAGGTCTTACCGGTTCCGGCCGGCCCGATGGCGAAGACAATGTCGTGATGGCGGATAGCCTCGATGTACCATCGCTGGCCGGGTCCCTTCGGCCTGACCGGCCGCTTCTTCGGCGAGACCTCGATCACCTCACCCTGGATCCGCTTGAACTCCTCTTCGTCGTTCTTCATGAAGAGCCGAAGGGCCAGCTTGACATCCTGCGGCGCCACGCGCTCACCGCGCGTCAGTTGCGAGATCAACTCTGATACGACCTGCTCGCCCACCGCCACATCTGCCGCCTCGCCCTGGATGTTCACGAGGCCGTCTCGCGCAATCAACTTGACCCGCAACGCCTCTTCGATGAGCTTCCTGACCTCGTCCTTGCGGCCAAACAGTTGCTGAATTTCTTCCCCGATGGGCAGAGAGACCTTCTTTTCCGGTCGAACCTGCTCCCTCGTCATCTCCCCCACTTCGCTACTCATCACTCAGCGTTCAGCTATCAGCGATCAGCCGTCAGCAACGTGCAATCCCCTTTGTCGCTGAAGGCTGACACCGTAAAAGCTGCTCCTTTGTCCCACACTGAGCATATTCCGGTCCAGCGGACCTGTCAACATGGCTTCGCAGTTCTACGTTCCGGGTTTCGGGTTTGAAGCTTAGAACCTCGCACCTTGAACGTCTTTTCCAGAACTCAGTCGAGATCCAATTTGATGCTCAGATCCCTGAGCTGCCTTGCGTCGACAGGCGAGGGGGCCTGCGTCATCAGATCCTGCGCCTTCTGAGTCTTAGGAAAGGCGATGACGTCCCGGATCGAGGCAGCCCCCGCGAGCAGCGCGATGACCCGATCGAAGCCGAAGGCGAGGCCGCCATGGGGTGGGGCGCCGTACTCGAGTGCGTCCATGAGAAACCCGAACTTCGCCCTTGCTTCTTCCTCGCCGATTCCCAGCGCGGCGAACATCCGGCTCTGCACGTCCCGGCGGTGGATCCTGATGCTGCCACCCCCCAGTTCCTGCCCGTTGACGACCAGGTCATACGCCTTGGCGCGGATGCGTCCGGGATCGGCGTCAAAGAGCGGCAGATCCTCGTCCACCGGCGCCGTAAAGGGGTGATGCATCGCCTGCCACCGCCCTTGCTCACGATCATATTCAAGGAGCGGGAAGTCGATGACCCACGTAACCGCCAGCGCGCTCTCGTCGATCAGCTTCAGTTCATGGCCCAATTTCACTCGAAGGCGACCCAGCGTCTCAGCCGCCGTCTTGGCCTGATCGGCAACCAGCAGCAGCAGATCCCCCTCCTCCCCTTTCAGGCGCTCAGCCAGGCGTTCGAGGATGATCGGCCCGAGGAATTTGGCCAATGGCGACTGAAGCCCGTCCGCGGATACCTTGAACCAGGCCAGGCCTTTCGCTCCAACTCCCTTGGCGTAGTCGACCAGTCCATCGATCTGCGTCCTGGAGAATGCGCCGCACCCTTTGACGTTCATCCCCTTCACCACGCCGCCTTGCGCAATCGGCTCAGCGAACGCCTTGGCCTCGACCCCACGCAATATCTCGGTCAGATCGGCAAGCTCCATCTCGAATCGGGTGTCCGGCGTATCGAGACCGAACCGGTCGATCGCCTCGGCATACGTCAGTCGCGGAAAGGGTCGGGGCAGGGACGGTTTGCCGGCCGCTTCAAAGAGCGCCGCCACCAGTCCCTCCGTCACCTCGAGCACATCGTCCCGATCGACGAACGACATCTCCAGGTCAATCTGCGTGAACTCCGGCTGCCGGTCGGCTCGCAGATCCTCATCCCGAAAGCATTTGACGATCTGATAGTACCGATCGATCCCCGCGACCATGAGAAGCTGCTTGAAGAGCTGGGGCGATTGCGGCAGGGCGTAGAACTCCCCGGGGTTCAGCCGGCTCGGCACCAGATAGTCTCTGGCCCCTTCCGGCGTACTCCGGGTCAGCATAGGGGTTTCTACCTCTATGAATCCGTATCGGTCGAGATAGCTGTGGGCCGCCTGGGTTACCTTGTGACGCAAGCGCAGGTTGTGCAGCATCGACGGGCGACGGAGATCCAGGTATCGATACGTCAGCCGGATCTCCTCAGCCACATCCGTCTGCTCCTCAATCGGGAAGACCGGCGGTTTGGCCTCGTTCAGAATCTGCGCCTCTTCTACGACGACCTCAATCGCCCCGGTGGGCAGCAGGGTATTCTCGGTTCCCGGCGGACGCGGCTGAACCCTGCCGCTGATCGCTACCACAAATTCGGCGCGCATCCGTCTGGCCACCTCGTGGGCCTCCTGATGAAACTCGGGGTTAAAGACCGTCTGGGTAATCCCTTCGCGGTCCCGAAGATCGATAAAGACGAGGCCGCCGTGGTCACGTCGCCGATGCACCCAGCCCATCAGCACAACAGACTTCCCCACATCAGACAGTCGCAACAGACCGCAGTGCTCCGTCCGTTTGAGGCGCCCCACGCTCGCACTCATACCCCCTCCAGTCCAATCAGGCATTCGACAATCCGATCCAGCGCCACGGAGGTCTGGTCGGCCTTGACCATATCCCGCAGCGTCGCCTGGCCTCGCCTCAGCTCCTCATCGCCCATGATCAGGCAGTAGCGGACCCGCTCCTTATTGGCCTGGCGCATCTGGCCCTTGAGGCTGCGCGCCTCGAGATCCATGAGACCCCGTATGCCGCGACGACGCAGCTCCTGTAGGAGCCCCATCCCGGTCCGCTGCGCCTCCTGTCCGAGGGTGGCGACATAGACCCCATACAGGACGCTCTCCTCCGAGACCTGCGGAAGCGAGGCCATGACTCGCTCCAACCCCACCGCGAACCCCATCGCCGGGGTAGAGGGCCCGCCCATCGATTCGATCAGGCCGTCATAGCGCCCGCCGCCGGCTAGGGCATTCTGAGCGCCAAGGCGGGGATTGATGATCTCGAAGGCCGTTTTCGTATAATATTCAAGGCCACGGACCAGTCGCTCATCGATGGTATAGGGGATCTTCAGAAGATCCAGCAGACCCCGAACCTCAGCGAAATGCGCGGCGCAGGCTTCACAGAGGCTCTCAAGCGGCTTCGGCGCCTCCGCTACCAGGCGCTGACAGCCCTCCTGCTTGCAGTCCATGATCCGGAGCGGATTGCGCGTCAGCCTCCCCTGACAATCCGGACAGAGTGCCGACGACCGATCCGCCATATAGCGAGAGAGACGATCCCGGATCGCGGGCCGGCAGGCAGCATCACCGATTGAGTTGAGGCGAAGCTGTAGATCGGGAATCCGGAACTCCTCCACCATGAGCGCCCACAGGAGGTCGATCACCTCCGCATCTACTGTCGGCTGGTCGGAGCCGATCGCCTCGACGCCGATCTGGTGGAACTGCCGGTATCGTCCGGATTGCGGCCGTTCCCGACGGAACATCGGGCCCAGATAGTAGACCTTGACCAGGGGACACTGAGCAGCCATTTGATGTTCGAGGTAGGCTCTGACAACCGGTGCGGTCCCTTCGGGCCGGAGCGTGAGACTGACGTCACCCTGGTCGGTGAAGGTGTACATCTCTTTCTCAACAATGTCAGTTCCTTCACCGATACCGCGAACAAACAGCTCTGTTCGTTCGAAGGCAGGGGTCCGGATTTCCGCGTAGCCGTACCGCTGCAGCAGAGAGCGGGTTGCCGCTTCTACGCGCTGCCATCTTGCGGACTCCTGAGGCAAGAGGTCCGGCGCCCCCCGTACACCCTTAAACTTCATGCTGGTAGCTGATTGCTGATCGTTGATAGCGTGCTGATACAAGAAGTGCTCAATGCGGGCCTATGAAACCGTCTTCCGGTCGAAACGGTGGGTTGATTCGATGAAGCGGACGGTTGCGGACCTCGAACGCATGACGAGGGAGTGGGTCTGGGCGCCCCCGCCGAAGAAACGAACTCCCTTCAGGAGATCACCATCGGTCACCCCGGTTGCGGCAAACATGATGTCGAGATCTCCCCCTCCGGTCAGATCGGAGATCGTAAAGACCCGGTCCAGATCCCGGATCCCCATTCTCAGCGCCTGCTCCGCCTCCTCCTCCGTCAGCGGCTTCAGGCGACCCTGCATGTCGCCCCCAATACACTGAAGCGCAGTCGCCGCAAGCGCGCCTTCTCGCGCCCCTCCGACCCCCATAAGGACATCGACGCCTGTTCCTTCAAATGCTACCGCCACGGTGGCGGAGAGGTCGCCATCCTGAATCAGTTTAATGCGCGCACCGATTCCACGGATCTGTCTCACCAGGTCGGCATGACGGGGTCGGTCAAGGATGACCACCGTGATATCTTCGACAGAACAGTTCATCGCTTCAGCAATGGCCCGAAGATTCTTCTCAGGGGGAGCAGTGATATCGATCGCGCCGGCCGCCTTGGGCCCGACAGCGATCTTTTCCATGTGGGCATCCGGCACTTGGCGCAGCAATCCCTTCTCAGCGGCGGCAATGACCGAGATGGCATTCGGACGGCCATGCGCCACGATCGCCCCGCTTTCAACGGCGTCAAGCGCTATGTCCACCTCGGGGGCGTCGCCCTGGCCAAGGACCTCTCCGACATAGAGGGTTGGCGCCGTACCGCGCTCGCCCTTCCCGATCACGATGGAACCCCTGAAGCTCACATTATCGAAGGCGTGGCGCATGGCGTCGATCGCAGCCTGTTCAGCCGCGCTCGGATTACCCAATCCCATCCAGCGAGCCGACGAAATAGCAGCCATCTCAGTCGCCCGCACCAACTCAAGCGCCAGGTTCCGGTCCATCGTCTCTCTCTTCTCAGTTGCTCAGAAAATGTCTATTGCGTCTATCTGGTCTATCTCGTCTATTCGGTCTGTTTCGTCGTCTGGTCTGGACCAAATGAACCAGATAGACCAAACAGACCCAGAATTACATTTTCGTGTGCCGTAGAGCGGCAGTGCATCATGGGGTGCTAGTCCGAATCTGCGAGCGGCTCGCGCCTGTTCACTCCCGCCCCACACCCGTAAAACCCACAAAAGTATAGGAAATGCGCGGGTTCGAGTCAAGCCCAACTTCTGCGGTTGCACAGGCAACACGACGCTTCGTCTGAAAATATCGTTGGGCAATCAGCGCTCAACCATCAGTCTCAAACAACGCGGAGCAGGTATCAGAAGAGCTGAGAGCTGATCGCTTCATTCAGCAGTGGGCCGCTAACGGTGTGGGCGCTCCAGCAGGTTGCAGAGCGCGGTACGGAGGAGATCGGCGGACGCGTCGGCGACCCGGATGGTTTTCACGCGGGCCTGCTGGCCGGCGACAATTCCAAGACGGGAGACCGGCAGATCAAGCGCCTTGGCCAGCAGGCGGAGACAGGCTTCGTTGGCCTGTCCTTCCACCGGCGGCGCGGTCACTCGAAGCCGCAGAACACCGTCAACCTCACCGTCAATCGCTTCGCGGGATGCCTTCGGCTGCAGGCGGACACGAAAGGAGGCGGCCGCGCCCTCCTGCCGAACCAGAACCATCAGCGAAGGTTCCACGCGATCTCTTGCAGGGAAGGCACAAGCCACCGTTGGATGAACTGGATCGCCAGAATCGCGATGATGGGAGAGATATCTATCCCCAATCGCCACATCGGTATCAGTTGTTGAATCGGTCGCAGCACCGGATCGGTCGCGCGAGCGAGGAACTGGACGATCGGGTTCCAGGGATCGGGACTGACCCAGGAGATCACCGCCCGGATGATGAAGAGCCACGTATAAACCCATAACACCGTATTCAGAATAGACGCAAATGCATCAATGAAGTAGGCGACAAACGGCATAATGATTATCTCCTGCCTAGTTCTCGAGATCGAATCGTGGCTGCTTCTACCGCCTCCATAAGGGTCCCGCGCAACCCACCGCGTTCCAGGGCATACAGCCCGGCAATGGTCGTTCCGCCGGGAGATGCAACCATATCCTTCAGCTCCGCCGGATGGCGCCCGCTCTCAAGAACCATCCTGGCGGCGCCGAGGACAGTTTGAGCGGCCAGCAGTCCGGCGACATCCCGCGTAAGCCCCATCTTCACACCGGCGTCGGCCAGCGCTTCAATGAACAGGAATACGTAGGCAGGACCGCTGCCGCTCAGTCCCGTCACGGCGTCCAGATGCTTTTCCTCGACTACGACCGCTTTCCCGACCGCGGCGAAGATCGCTTCCGCAACCTGCAGATCTTCGGTTGTTGCGTGCTCGCCCTTCGCGATACCGGCAGCGCCGGCCAGAACCAGGGCCGGGGCATTGGGCATGGCGCGAACGATCCGCGCCTTGGCGGGCAGGCGCTCGGCGATGAAGGCGATCGTAATGCCGGCAGCAACTGAGATGATCGTCTTGGTCTGATCCACAGACGCAGCGATCCCCTGCAGCGCCGCCTCCATGTCCTGGGGTTTGACGGCCAAGATCAGGATCGAGGCTTTCGCTCCTACGTCGCGGCCCTCGGTCACGGTCTGGATGCCGTAACGCAGACGGATCTGCTGTCGCTTCGCCTCAACGATATCCGAGGCGATAAGCTGGTCCGCCGTTACCAGCTTGGCTTCAAGCAGGCCGCGGATCATCGCCTCGGCCATATTGCCGGCCCCGATGAACCCGATGGTCCGACCTTGTAGCATGCTTCACCCCTTCCGCCCAAATGGCCTGTCGTCTTATAGCGTCAAACCCTGCGAGAGTCAAGGAGATTTGCCCGGTTACCCGTTCCCTATCGGGATTCCGGGCTTGTGTGCGTCGATCACAGATCAATCATCGGCGGAGATTACGAGGCCGGAAGCGGGCTGAGTCGACAAGCGGAGGGATAGGTGTGGCGATCAGGATAGAACGAGGCTGGGCGGCGGCGTCCGGTCAGGGGATCGGGCCGGTCATCGGCGTGTTGTTCGTCTCATTGGTCTCGGTCACGCTATGAAGCGCATCGACGACGGCAAACAGATACTTGCCGGCGGCGCTCTCCCCCACGGACAGCTTGACCTTGAGCTCCTTCGTTTTCCCCTGCCCGGGTTTGCGCTTCTTGATCTTTGAGTCCTTAAGGAGCGCATCCCCCGAATCCAGGACGGCATCATCGGACAGAAAGATCCGCAGGCGAGAGGCGGACGCAGTTGTGGTCCCCTGGTTGACGACGCGCACGGCACTGCGGAGCGTGTACCGGCCCTTGCTCCAGCTCTGACTCGCCAGGCTCCAGGTCCCGGTCAAATCCGGGCCGGAGGCGGGCGCGAACGTCGCGATGCAGTGCGTCTCGGCCTGCAGCGTCAGGGCCCCATCCGTGCAGTCCGGATCGCCGCTAAAGCCGCTGAAGACAGAGCCGGGGGCAGCGGTGGCACTGAGGGTGACCGCCGTGCCGGCCGGGTAGGCTTTCGTACAATCGCCAGGACAGATGATGCCGGAAGCGGTCACGGTCCCGGCACCGGTGCCGGCGAGGGTAATCGTGAGGGTGTGGTATTCCTGGAGGAGGAAGATCTCGCTGTTCCCGTCTGCGTTGCCGCCCGGGACCAGGTCACGGACAGAGGCAACGGCGATTCGAGTGCCGTTGGCAATAGCAGTAATAGAGGCATCCCAGTCATCGCCCTCGGTGGTGTCAGTGAGTTGGGTGAAGCCGGTGCCGTCAGTCCAGAGGAAGAGCTCCTCGTTCTCGTCTGTGTTGCCGCCGGGGATCAAGTCGTGGTCGGAAATAAAGGCGATGCGGGTGCCATCGGGGGCAATGAAGGGAGGGCCGCTGCTGCCCTCGGTGGTGTCAGTGAGTTGGGTGAAGCCGGTGCCGTCAGTCCAGAGGAAGAGCTCGAAGTTCTCGTCCTTGTTGCCGCCCGGGACCAGGTCGTTGGCGGAGAGGAAAGCGATGCGGGTGCCGTCGGCGGAGATGGAGGGGGCGAAGTTGGTCTTCACCGCGGTGTCAGTGAGCTGGGTAAAGCCGTTGCTCGCAGTCCAGAGGAAGATCTCCTGATTGACGTCTGCATTCTCACCGGTCAGGTTACGGTTGGAATAAAACGCGATCCGAGTGCCGTCGGCGGAGATGGAGGGCGTGAAGTTGTTGCCCCCGGTGGAGGTCGTAATCTGGGTAAAGCCGTCGCCCCCAGTCCAGAGGAAAATCTCGAAGTTGCCGTCCGGATTGCCGTCAGGGACCACGTTGCGGTCGGAATAAAACGCGATTCGGGTGCCGTCGGCATTAATAGAAGGAGTAGAATTACCGCCGCCCGTGGTGGTGGTAAGCTGCGTGATGGTAGAGGGGCTGGTCCAGAGGAAAATCTCGCCGTTGCCGTCCGGATTGCCGTCTGTTGGGTTACTGGTGGCGTAAAACGCGATTCGGGTGCCGTCGGCGGAGATGGCGGGTCTATAGGCGTGGCCCCCGGTAGTGTTGGTGAGCTGGGTAAAGCCTGTTCCTTGAGTCCAGAGGAAGATCTCACGGTTGCCGTCCGGATTGCCGTCAGGAACCAGGTCGTCGCTGGAGGCGAAAGCAATCCGGGTACCGTCGGCGGTCATCGAGGGATGACGGCTGCCGCCCTCGGTGGTGGCAGTAAGCTGGGTAAGCGCAAACTCGGCCTCGACCAATTTCGGCTGAGACCAGGCAACCAGCATGAGCGCTGCAATCAACAACAGCCGACTCCAGATGCGCCCTGCGTCGAAGCGCCCGTCCCGCGTTAGCCCTATCACGCCTCGCATTATATCGTTTCCTTAGAAACCAAGCCGCCAGCTTGTGCGCGCCGCGGGTGACAGCACCCACCCCTTGCCCAGAGCCCCGCAAACGACCTGTATCACGCCCCTCTATACCGGTCAAGCGAAAACGTTGGGCCTGACAGGGAGTTCGGCCGTTAACAACGCCTTGCGATCATCGAGAAATTGCGGTATATGGAGGGGCAGCCGATGTAGGGTGCGGAAGTCTTGGCGGAACGCCCCATGGGGCCATGCCGCATCCCGGCACACGAAAATGTCATGACGGCCAAGTGATCAGCTATCAGCTTTTCTGATGTCTCCCCCGCTTTATCTGAGGCTGACGGCTGAGCGCTGATTGCTGAACGCTATTTCGAAGGAGTGTGATCGATGGGACGGGTGAGAGTACGGGTGCCGGCCTCAACGGCGAATCTTGGACCGGGGTTTGACACGCTCGGGATGGCGCTGAGCCTGTACAACGAGGTGGAGCTCAGCGGCGAGGGCGAGGGACT
>DATMXF010000039.1:0-4106 GCA_035561835.1 Patescibacteria group bacterium | reverse complement strand
ATCTATATGAACATTGACCGCTATGGCAACACCTCCGCGGCCTCAATTCCTATCGCCATGGACGAAGCCGTCCGGGCAGGACGGCTGAAGCGCGGTGATCTGTTGTTGCTGACGGCCTTTGGGGGCGGATTCACCTGGGGATCGGCGCTCATCCGATGGTGAGTATGCGCACTGCCGGACGATGACCGCGATCGCGCTCGTATTTCCCGGTCAAGGTTCTCAGCGGGTTGGTATGGGACAGGATTTCTGGTTGCAGGTCCCTGAAACCCGTATTCTTTTTGAAAAGGCGAGTGAGGCGCTGGGGATCGACCTTGACCATCTCTGCTTCAAAGGGCCTGAGGAGCAGCTTACCCTCACCGCAAACGCGCAGCCGGCTATTATGACCGTCAGCATGGCCGCCTTGGCCGCATTACAACGCGAAGGGATCAAGCCCGACTATGTGGCCGGCCATTCGCTTGGGGAGTATTCAGCGCTGGTAGCGTCAGGTAGCTTCGCATTCGAAGACGCCATTCGCGTTGTCAGAAAGAGGGGCGAGTTTATGCAGGAAGCAGTGGCCCCTGGAGTCGGTGCGATGGCGGCTATATTAGGTCTTGATCGACAGAGCGTCTATGCAGTGTGCGAGGAGGCCGCCCAATACGGGATTGTCGAGGTCGCCAATCTTAACAGCCCCGGTCAGGTGGTCATCGCCGGGAAGACCGAGGCGGTAGATCGAGCCATCGAGCTGGCCAGACAACACGGCGCCAAGCGAGCCGTGCGCCTCCAGGTGAGTGCGCCATTTCACTGCTCCTTGATGGAGCCGGCGGCTCAACGGTTGGCCGGTGTACTCCAAGCGACACCGATTGCCGATCCAACGGTTCCGTTGGTCAACAATGCCGACGCCGAGCTTCTGACGACCAGGGAAGCGGTTGCCGACAGTCTGGTTCGCCAAGTCACAAGGCCGGTGCGATGGGAGGATGTGGTGCGAAGACTGGTGAAAGAAGGCGTCACCATCTTTCTGGAGCTTGGTCCCGGAAAGGTGCTTACCGGGCTGATCAAGCGGATTGCGCCGGAGGCGACTGCGCTGTACGCGGAGGATCTGAGTTCGCTGCGGTCGGCGGTAGATCAGTTGGAGGCGGTTCGCTGATGGTGATGGCGCCAGCGACGGAACTTGAGGGGAAGGTAGCAGTCGTCACCGGCGGCTCGCGAGGGATTGGGCGGGCAATCGCTCTGGGGCTCTCGGCGCGGGGCGCAAAGGTGGTCATCTGCGCAAGAAATCCGGAGGCAGCCCAAAAGGTGGTTGCGGAGTTAGAAGCTACCGGGGCCGAGGGTATGGCGGTGGCCGCAGACATTTCGCGAGAGGCTGAGGTGGATGGGCTGATTCAGGCCGGCCTCAAACGTTTTGGTCGTCTTGACATCCTGGTCAACAATGCGGGTATCACCAAGGATGGACTCCTGATCCGGATGAAGGAAGAGGACTGGGATATGGTCCTGGATGTCAACCTGAAAGGGGCGTTCTTTACGACCCGAGCGGCGTTGCGGCCGATGCTGAGGGCGCAGAGCGGTCGAATCGTGAATATCAGCTCGGTTGCGGGGACGATGGGAATTCCCGGACAGGCCAACTACTCCGCATCGAAGGCGGGGCTGATCGGTTTCACGAAGGCTGTCGCCAAGGAGGTGGCCTCCAGGTCGATTACGGTGAATGCGGTGGCCCCGGGCTTTATCGAGACTGAGATGACCGCGGTCCTGTCAGAGGATCGTAAGAAGAGCTATCTCGGCCAAATCCCCATGGGTCGATTTGGGGCCGCAGAGGAGGTGGCTGCTCTGGTCTCGTTCCTCGTTTCAGAAGCGGCGAGCTATATTACAGGTCAGGTGATTACAATCGATGGCGGGTTGCGAACCTAATTCATGGGCGGCGCCGACCTGCCTGGAGGCAGACAGGGGCCGTAGAGAGGGGGACGATGACAGACGTCATGGAGATCGAGGAGAGAGTCAAAAAGATCATTGTGGATCAGTTGGGTGTGAATGCGGCAGAGGTGACGTCGGAGGCCTCTTTCGTGGAAGATCTGGGCGCCGACTCGCTTGATACAGTGGAGCTGGTGATGGCTCTTGAAGAGGAGTTCGGCATTGAGATTCCCGACGAAGAGGCTGAGAAGATTGTTACCGTCAAAGACGCTATAGCGCATATTAAGGCGCATCCCGCGTAACAACAGACCGAGCCCGTGATTATAGATTGACGTATGAGCCATGGGAACATAACGACATGAGACGAGTAGTGGTGACAGGCTTGGGCGTAGTGGCGCCAAATGGCATCGGCGTCGACACCTTCTGGAAGAGCCTGATGAACGGGGTTTCAGGCATCGACCGCATCACCCGATTTGACGCCAGTCGACACGATACGAAGATCGCCGCAGAGGTGAAGGGATTCGACCCGCTTCTCTACATGGAGAAGAAAGAGGTCAAGAAGATGGACCGGTTCATCCACTACGCCATGGCCGGTGCCGTCATGGCGGTAGATGATGCTCAGCTTGTCGTGAAGGATATTGAGCGCAGTCGCATCGGTGTCCTCATTGGGACCGGCATGGGCGGGATCCCCTGCCTGGAAGACACGCACAAGGTATTGTTGGAAAAAGGGCCCGGTCGGATCAGCCCCTTCTTCATTCCTTCGATCATCACCAACCTGGCCTCAGGCCATATCGCTATTCGCTTCGGACTCCGTGGACCGAATTCATGTGTCTCGACGGCGTGTGCGACCGGCAATCATGCGATTGGCGACTCATTCGAACTGATCAGGCGAGGGATGGCTGATGCGATGTTTGCCGGAGGAACCGAGGCCGTCATCTCTCCTCTGACGATCGGCGGGTTCGGCGCTATGAAGGCCCTGTCGACCAGGAATGACGCGCCTCAGCGCGCCAGCCGCCCGTTCGACAAGGGACGCGATGGCTTCGTGATGGGCGAGGGTGCGGGCGTCTTGATTCTCGAGGAGTTGGAGCATGCGCTGCATCGCGGCGCCAGGATATATGCCGAGTTGAACGGCTATGGGATGTCGGCTGACGCGTATCATATGACGGCGCCGGAGCCGGAAGGGGCCGGTGCGATCGCCTCGATGAATCTCGCCTTGGAGGATGCCGGGCTTCAGCCGAAAGAGGTGGATTATATCAATGCGCACGGAACATCAACGCCGGCCGGCGACGCCGCAGAGACCAAGGCCATCAAGAAGGTGTTTGGGGATCACGCCTATCGCCTGGCGGTGAGCTCCATTAAATCGATGACAGGACACCCACTGGGGGCCGCGGGGGGCATTGAATCGGTAGCTACGGTACTGACCCTCCACCATGGTGTGATCCCGCCCACCATCAACTACGATGAGCCGGACCCTGAGTGTGATCTTGACTACGTCCCGAACAGAGCGCGCCAGGCTGAGGTGCGGGTTGCCGTCAGCAACTCGTTCGGATTCGGCGGGACCAACGCCACCCTGGCGTTTAAGCGGTACGAGTAAAGCGGTCAGGTGTTAAGACTGTAGGCTGAAGACTGTAGACTGAAGGTTCCGCCGACGCCTCCCGCCTTCGGCCTTCAGTCTGTAGCCGGCGGCTGAAGGCTGAGCGCTGATCTGAGGAAGACAGTGACTGTGCAGGTTAAGTTTACCTATGAAGATTACCTGCTGTTCCCGGACGACGGCCGACGTCACGAGCTGATTGACGGAGAACATTATATGACGCCTGCGCCCTCGATCAAGCACCAGCAGATCTCCATGAACCTCGCCAGGACATTATCGAATTATCTTGCGATTCGCCGCACTGGAAGGGTCTATGCCGCACCTTGTGACGTGGTTCTTTCCGATACGGACGTCGTTCAACCGGATCTCCTCGTCGTACTGTCCGGTAGCGAATCTATCATCACGGACCGGAACGTCCGAGGCACCCCAGACCTCCTCATCGAGATCCTCTCAGAGAGCACCCGCAAGACCGACGAAATCATCAAGCGGAAACTCTACGAGCGATATGGTGTGCAGGAGTACTGGATCGTGGACCCTGAATTGGAGACAGTGAAAGTCTACCGCACGACACCCCACGGTTATAGCCGCGTCGCCGAACTGAGCCACGAGGCGAGCGACACCCTCTGTACACCCC
>DATMXF010000038.1:0-5478 GCA_035561835.1 Patescibacteria group bacterium | reverse complement strand
GGCTGCGCTCGTAAGCGTGACAATCAGGATCGAGCCGGCTTGTACCCGGCCAAGATGTCGAGTCAGGACCTGATAACCCTCGCGTGATAACAGGCCCCGCGGGAGGATCAGGCACACAAAGCCGAAGCCGCCGACCAACATTGTGAGGCTTACAAACCCCAGATAGCGGATAACGATCGGCAGAAGAATCTGCAGGTCGATCATGGGTTCGCCCCGATGGTGAACGGGTAGTCGCCTTCGGTGCGGTGAGTATCGATGGAGATCACGTTCCAGAACACCCGATACTTCCCAGGCGGCAGGGATGGGAGGCTTACCTCCAGTACCATATGGTCCGCCGGATTGACGCGTCCGTCCTGTTTATCGACCTGCTGTCCGTTCGCATCGACGACCTTGATGGTGCTGAAGATCGGCTCGATGGGTACGTCGAACCAGATCCTGACCTGAGCAGGCGGCTTGTTGACCGTCCACCCCACTCGCGGTTCCGAGTGGTCGGGGAAAGAATGACCCCACGCCGATGTGACCATGAGAAGCGACCCGGTTACGAGGGCCGTAGACCAACTCCATAGTCCCATTGATCGGTTACCGTGGTAATGTTTGCGGTCCCAATACCCCATGGAACGGTGTCCACGTGAAAATGTCAGGCGCGATATCGTCGAGGAAGAAATGGACCATCCCCAAAATTCCGACGCTGCTGCCTGACGTATTGTTTAAAGGAATCTTCGCCTCAACTCCGAGTTGCATGTACCTCCCGGCCCAGATCAGCCCCGGATTCGCAAAGGCGGTGTGATTTCCCTTCTCAGGTCCGCTCATCAGGGTTTCCCCGTTGAACTCCACAATGGGGAAGAGGCGATTAAACGGCCAGGGCAGCCCCACGTCCTTCACAAACGATTGCAGATACGGAACACTGTACATCATGGTGACTCCCCAGGCGAAGGCATGCTGGGCATCTTCTTCTCTGTTGTTGCGATTCGTGCGCAGGTCGAAGCCGACCGATGTCGTCACTGCAACCGGCTTGAGCCAGTCGGCCCAGTCCGGGAGATCACCGAATCCCTTACCGATCTGAAGAGCCGGGCTGACGGTCGTCCCGGACAGCCTGCCGACCGACCTGTTACCGACGCCACCTGGCGACACATTGATAGCAGCGGTAGCGGCCAGCTCTCGCTTGGGGTCCCGAATGAACTGATAGCGGAGCATAAACTCCGGATTTTGCCAGCCGTGAGACGTTCCGGTCGCCTCTCCATGCTCATGTTCTTCGCCCTCTTCACCGTGTCCGCCGCGAGGTCTGATGATGCTGCGTGTGCCGCCGATCCCAATCGCCAGATTCGGAGTCAACCGCTTGGTCAGCTCCATCTCAATCTCCGTTTCCAGGGCGTGGGGGTCTCTGATATGCTCAACCACGGTACTTAACTCGTCAGAGACGAACGGGTCTTCCACTGCCAACGTCGATGGGAACCACCGCTTGCCTACGACGCCGTGAGCCCACCCGGCGGTCGGCAACGCGATGATCATGGTAATACCTAACACCAACACACACACACGAGACCATTTACTCTCTCGATGCACGATCTCTCCCTCCTGAATGTGAATCGGACGCTGATAGAGATAAGCCGATGACGTATGATGGCGCCGCAATCCTCATTAACCGCCGATCACGGAATCGATAAGAACAGTATCATAAAGATACGCTGGCTCAGCAACCGCGGACCCCAACCCATACATAACGGCATAAGTCCCAGGCAGTTGGTCATTCCGGGCTTGACAAGCCTGCCCCGTACTTGATACGGGGAATCCAGCATATTTCTTGTCTGCCTGAAGTAGTTTTGCTGAGCGTCAGAAACGTTGATTGAGGAGAGTCACACGAGGCAGAGCAGGGGTGGGGACCGTCCAATAGGTTGGATGACTTGAAACTGGGAAGAGCGCCGCATGGGGGGCGCCAGAATGAACAGGATCGCCGCGACTATAAGCAGAATAAATCCGGTTGATGGCGCATGAGGCGACACGGTCTTATGGACCCACGCACAGATTGAGGCGAGACTGCTCTTAGTCTGACCTTGGAGGTGCGCGTTGTGAGGGCTGATGAGGCAGTGCGTGAGGAAGGCGTTGAGGAGCAGATAAAACCCAAACGACGCAGCCGCAAAAGTTTTGAGGCGCAGGCGAATCATAGATCCTTCATGCAATCTTTGCATTGAAGTTATGTAACCCTACTTCTATGCCGGTTTTAACGTATCCCTCAACTACTTATAGGCTATCGAAGCCCGATTACTGCTGTCAAGTGAAAACTGAAATGCCGTTTCTGTGAGAGCAGAAGATCGATCCCAACCTTGACGGACTACCGGCTCTGCGATATAAACCCGAATATTGCCGTTGATTTCATACGTTAGCCTCTGTTGCGGTAGCTGCATTGCAGTTGGCAGCGCGAGGGAGCAAGTGTCGGCCGTCGGCTCGTCGCGGAGACGCCTCCTCCGAATCAACACCTTAGCCTCCAAAAGGTATCCGGTACCTTTCCCATGGTCAGCTTCCCATGACCCGGAAAGTAATCGCCTGCAGCTCTCCGGCACTGAAGGGTTTCTTCAAGGCACCCTTAAACCCGTGGCGTTCATGTTCCAGAACCACTGGATCGTCCGCGTATCCGCTCATGACAATGGCCTTCACGGTTGGATCAATCCTGAGCAGCGCCCGGATCGCCTCCTGGCCCCCCATCCCCCCGCGAACCGTCAAATCCAGGATGACCACATCAAAGGGACGACTCATGCCCTTCGCCCTTTCGTAAACCTCGATGGCCATCTCCCCATCCTTCGCCAACTCCACCTCATGGCCCATCCGCTGGAGCATCGCTTCGACAACTTCCCTCATCGCCTCCTCGTCATCCATCACCAGTATTCTTCCGTGCCGCGGAAGGGCTTTGGGCGCCGATGCTTCCTCTTCCACGCTCAACTTCCGGGAAGCGGGAAGAAAGATGTGGAAGGTGGTCCCCACCCCTACCTCGGACTCAACGGTAATTGCTCCGTTGTGTTTCTGAATGATCGCATGGCAGATCGCCAGCCCCAGACCCATTCCCTTGTGGTCCCCCCTCTGCTTCGTCGAGAAATAGGGATCAAAGATCTTCGGCAGCACCTCTTTCGAAATGCCGCCGCCCCGGTCGACGATGCTCACCCGAACGTATTCCCCCGGCGGCACGGAGGGCTTTCCCTGGGAACCCACAACCACATTCTCCGCCCGGACGGAGACCACGCCTCCCTGCGGCATCGTCTCCTTCGCATTCAGGACCATGTTTCGGATGACCTGTCCGACCTGCCCCTCGTCGACCTCCGCCGGCCAGAGATCCTCAGCCAGGGAGAATTCACACCGCACCTGGGAACCGCTTAAGGCAGGCCGGACGGATTCATGGATCACGCCGGACAGGGAGGTCACCTTCCGAACCGGTGCGCCTCCTCGCGTAAGGGTGATAAGCTGCTGGGTCAAGCCCCGGGCCATCAAGACGGTCTTCTTCGCCACCTCCAAGCAACGCGTCAACTCCCTCCCAGGAGGGAGCGTCAGAGCCAATTCAAGGTGGAGGACGATGATCGCGAGAAGATTGTTGAAATCATGAGCAATGCCGCCCGCCAGAATCCCCGTGGACTCCAGTTTGTTCAGAATGAGACGATCCCTTTCGGCCAGGTTGCGTTCGGTGATGTCCATCAGCACCACCCGGCACGCCTGTCCCGACTCAAACACACGGGCCTCCATCCCCACATCGAGCAGGCGCTTGCCTTCCAACAGGAGCGTTACCTCGCAGTTCTCCCGGACCTTGCTCTCAAATACCTTTTTGAGAAACGCGCCGAAAGCGGGATGGTCTGCTGCGGAAACGAACAGCGCGAAGCGCCGGTTCACCAACGCAAATCGTTCGATTCCCAGCAGGTTAGCGCCGGCCAGGTTGGCCTCGCGGATGACCCCATCGCGGTCGAGGGTCAGATAGCCCACCGGGGCGAAATCATAGAGATCGGTGTATTTCTCCAACGCCGCCTCAAGCTCATCCCTCGCTCTCTGGAGTTCCTCGTTCTGCATCTCCAGTTGGATCTGATGGACCTGCAGTTCGTGGACGAGCCGCGCCGTATCTTCCGCCGTCCTCTGATCTCCAACGTCCGACCTCTGACTTTTCTGCCTCTCGCCCAGCCGCTCTTCGGCGCAGCGGCGCAACTCGGCAGCGTCCGCGGGCCGGCCCTGGTCCTTTTTCATGGCGTGGTCCTTTTCTCGGGTGCGGACCCCGCGGTGCTGCCGGCGTCCTGCCTGCGCTGTATTTCCGCCCGTAACGCCTCCCGGGCCTGCTCCACTGTCAGGTGTTGTTCCGCGATGTGTTGTTCCATGTCGGCCTGCGTCTTGCGCAGCTCCGCCTCCAGCGTCTTGGAAGCGGTGATGTCCGTAAACGTGATCACCACGCCGTCAATCATATTCTCCATGGTGCGATACGGCATGATGCGCACCAGGACCCAACGCCCACTACGCGCGGTGGCCTGCTGCTCGTGAACGGTCAGTGTCCGCAGCACCTCGCTCGCGTGGTCGGCCAGTTCCGGGTAGGCCAGTTCCGAGGCGATATCCGTGATCGGCCGGCCCACGTCGCCCGGTATGAGCCTAAAAATCCGGTTCAACCCCGCCGTGAACAGCCGCACGCGGAGCGCGGCGTCCAGGAACACGGTGGCGATCTCCGTGCTGTCGAGCAGGTTTTTCAGGTCGTTGTTGAGCCGGGACAGGTCGCCCACCGTGGCCTGCAGCTCGTGGTTGAGCGTCTGCAACTCCTCGTTCATGGACTGCATCTCTTCCTTGGAGGTGGTCAGTTCCTCGTTGGCGGACTGGAGCTCCTCGTTGGCGGATTCGGCTTCTTCCTGCGCGGTCTGCATCTCTTCACGGATGATCTGCAACTCCTGGCGGGCTTCTTCGAGGTCCCGCTCCAGTGCCGCCACTTTGGCGCTGCCGGCGAGGCGACCTTTGGCCGGCCCTTTCGTTTCGGGAAGTGTGGTCACCTCCGTGAAGACGACCATCACCAGGCCTCGTAGCGGCTCCGGTTCTGCGATGGCCTGAACGATGAGGTCCACCGCCTGCACGCCGCCATTGGTCCTCACCTTCACGTTCTTGCGCGTGACCGCGTCTTTGAGCCGGAGCGCCTTCTGGAACGCATGGGTCAGTTCGTAGCGCAGGCCCTCGCGGGCCATGGCGAGGACGTTCCAGTCGGCTTTTCCGGCCGCCGGCTCCAGGTATTTGCCCATCCGCCCGCTGATGAAAAGGATATCGCCCTTGTCGTTGACCAGCACGGCAGCCGGGGCATACCGCTGTAAGAGCAGTTGCTCCGCCTGCGACTGGAGGTTGGCCGGCGGTTTCAACGCCTTCGGCGGCGTCGCCCCTGTCCGGGCGGGCCTAAGCGAGGCGGGAAATTCGACCGGCTCCGCCCGCAGGCCGGATTCGAGCCGCCGGTAAAACCGCGCTTTGCCATCCAGCGGCGCGAAG
>DATMXF010000037.1:0-11673 GCA_035561835.1 Patescibacteria group bacterium | reverse complement strand
GCCCCGGATCACCACACGCTCCAGCAGCGCGATGGGGACAGCCTGTCGTCGCTCCTCGCCCTCGTAGACCGCGATGGTCTGCTGGTCATCCCGAAGGTCAAGACCCGAACGATCAAGGTATAAGGTGGTCATAATCGCACTATCCGTAATAAAAGAATGGGGGATCCTCCGGCGCAACCGCGATCCCCAAGGTATGGACCGTCGATCGAGGATCGAGGCGAATGAGCGCGAAGCGATCCTCCTCATCCTCGAGAATCTCATCCATGTTGACGAGCAAGCGTCGTTTTTCCGCCTCGGTCAGGAAGCACTCGAAGACCGACTTCTGGCCGCCCGTGGCGTACCCTTTGACAAGAAAGAGCGCTCGCCGCAGTCGCTTATCATCTGCGATGTCGTACGCCGCCAGATACAGGTCACGGTCTTTCATCGATCGTCAGGGCGCTGTGACGTGTCCCCCTCCTTCTATGCGAGAATCTACAGCGGGACTACGAGAGCGTCAGCGGTGGCAAGCTTGCGGGCGACACACACGGAGGACAAATAACGAGGACTAAGAGGTGAGGCGACCGTCGGATTGCCACGGTGGTTGCTGCGGAAGCTGAGGCGGCGCATGACGCACGCCGGCGCGGTCCGCCTCCGCCGCCAGCGCAGGGATGAATGATGTTGTGACCCATTCGGCCAGCCGCTCCCAATCGCCCCGATCCACCGGGCGGTAGCCGTGGGCGAGAATAGAATCGTTCCGCATCTTAATATGATCCTGCAAGCAGCTCCGTTCTGCCTGCACCCAGCGCGCAGCCTCGGTATCGAGGTGGTGGGCCACCAGATCCCAGGCGGCCAGCAGGCCCGCCTGATGTTCGCCTCGGTGATTCGTAGTGATCCGTACCCTATCGGGGATACTGTCCTGTCGCAGGTTCGAGGTATCGATAGCGGCCCGCGCGCGCAGCAGCCACTGGGCCGTCCATTCGAGCAGACGATAGACCCGGGCCACGGCGTCATCGTATCGCCCTTGGACCGCCCGCCTTTCGGCGTTTCGCCACAGATCCCACAGGCGCGCGGCCTCACGGCGAGGATCTTCGTCCGGCGCCGTCAGTAGCGACAAACAGGTGAAGTGCCGACCGAGCCCCTGGCCAACTCTGGGCTGATAGATGCGAAGGACCTCCAATGCACGCCCATAATCAAACCGGTCCCAGGCGTCGAACGCGCACGAGAGGTCGCGAGCGATATGCAGGTCGCTACGGAGTTGCGGATGTCGTGGCGCCGGGATTGTTGCCAGGCCCTGACAGGCTTCGCCGTAGGCATAGCGGCCCCACGCCGACAGATACGGCGCCATTGCGCGCCGCAGGCGCAGATGCTCCGCCGAGGCGACAATGCTGCTCTCAGTTCCATCACGTACCTTGATCAGGTCGGCTCGAGGACCCGTCACAAGCCTGAGCTCTATGCCTTCTGTCTCCAACGCAGCCATCACCAGGGCTGCGGTCATGGTTTTGGTGCCCCCGGTGTAATCGGCCACATGCACGGCATCCGGAAAACGCTGCAGCATTTTCGTAAGAAGATCACTGATGGCCTTGTAGGCCGCGTCCAGATCGTCTGAAGGAACGAGACATACCTCGAACTGATCGTCTGCAAGCCCGGTTTGGGCAGGGATATTCGGGAGGCTCGGCCCTTTATCATCTCGATTGGCTTTGATCACGTTGCCCTTGCCGGTGATCTGGACTTCCGAACCCGGCTGGCCGGTCGCCGGATCGCGCCCGGTGCAGATAAAGCAGACGAAACGAGGCCGCATCTGGCCAATCGCCGTGACGATGGGTTGGTGCGAGCCGCCTACGGTGCAGATCAGTACGATGTCGCGCCCAGCCATATGGTGTCTCCTCGGTAAGAAGTAAGTAGGTCGGGTTAGCGAAGCGTAACCCGACATGACAAAGCGATTCGTCAGGTGACGGCCCTTCAGCCTCACCCGACCTACGCTGACCGTGATCCTTGACAGAGTTCACTATCTGATCTAGCATATGATCATGATTAAGCTCAATATTCACGAGGCCAAAACTCACCTTTCGGAGTATCTTGCCAAACTTGAAGAGGGCGAGACGATCTTGCTTTGCAAACGCAATACCCCTATCGCCGAGATCCGCCCACTGCCGACGCCCCCAAAAAAGGCACGCCCGATCGGGCTTGCGAAAAAGATCTTCCAGGTTCCCAAGGCATTTTTCGAGCCGTTACCGGAAGAGTTGATCGCCGCCTTTGAGGGCCGCGAGGCGTGAACCTGCTGCTCGATACCTGCACGTTCGTGTGGCTCATTGCCGACAGCCCCGATCTGTCGTCCAGCGCGCGTCAGGTCTTTTCGGACCCGAGCAACGAGGTCTACCTGAGTGTTGTGTCCACCTGGGAGATCATCATCAAGCACCGTCTGGGTCGCCTGCCGTTGCCGGAGCCACCTCACCGATTCATCCCAAGACAACGCGAGCTCCACGAAATCAGATCGCTGCCGCTCGAGGAAGCAGCCGTGCTGCAGCTTACCAGGCTACCCGATTACCACAAAGACCCCTTCGACCGGATGCTCATCTGCCAGGCCATCGCCCACGGCCTGACCATTCTCACGCCCGACCCAGCTATCACTCAGTACCCAGTGCGGACGGAATGGTGAGCCAATGGTCGGCTCACGCGGCATCCGGGTAGATCCGCACCGAGTGCCGTTCGATCTCCAGTACGTAGGTCGGGTTAGCGAAGCGTCACCCGACATGACACAGCGATTCGTCGAGTTACAACCCTGCGGCCACCGCTCGACTCCCGGCGCGGGCGTTCGGGTCGTTCGGCCCACGCGTTACATCATTCCCCAGACAGCCAGCTCATCACCAGCAATGTATTTTGGTAGTTCCAGTCCTTTTCCGGCTTCTTCGCCTGGCTCTTTTCTGTCCAGAGCCTGCCCTGTCGCATCATGTTCCGTAACTTCTCCGCCACACGGCACTTGGCGTCCCCGCTCCACCGCCCCTGCTTGACAGCGTTAATCAAATAAGACAGTTCGCTTTGATTCTTATCGGGTCTGCCGCTCAGGAGTTCTTCAATCTCCCGCTCCAGCGGGTCGAGGACCGCAAGCCTGGCCTGACGCTCCCCTTCCTTGCGCTTGGCCTCGGCCGCTTCTGCAGCCTGTCGCGCGCGCTCTTCCCGTTCCTTGCGATATTCCTCTTCGCGCGCCTCGTCGCGCTTCATTGCACCATAGCCCACAGCGGTCTTGGCGCCAAAGCCGAGCCAGTCGAAGGCGTGAGTGAAGATTCTTCCGAGCAGTGACTTCCAGTTCTGCCGCAGCGACTCCGACAGATAGGACTGATCGCAGATGATATAGAAATCAAATCGCGAACCGGCAGGCACGGCGAGGAAGGGAATGGGGTTAGGTTGGCCGGCGTCGTGAGGGGTGACACCACTCGGATAGGCCGCACTCCTCTTGGCTTGATAGTAGTCGCCGTAATGTGGAGTCATGATTTCTACGGCGAGTGCGTCTTTATGCGGCCCGCTTGTGGGAGGTTTGGGGAAGACATCCCAGAAGGTAAGCGCGCCGCGAGTGTGAATGTTCTGGCGACGCTACTCAGAAACTGGCTAAGTTTCTGCCACCTGCGGGTCGGCCCCCGCCGGATGGGTTACTCGCAATGACATGCCTCTTGGACGCGCGGCCACACCGGACTTTCATGCCCACGGGTGTACCGCAGGCTCATGGGGTATTGCTTCGCTACGCTCGCAACGACACTGATGAGGGCTGGAAAGAGGAGTCGGTATGGTTACTTCTGCTCTGAATGCTCGCGAGCGTTGCCCTGCATTTTTCTGGAGATGGTATTCTTCAGCCGCCTCGCCTCGCGTCTAAATCGAACAAGAAGTCTTCTAGCCCAGACGAACTCAGTAGCCAGAATTGCCAGACCAAGCGGGATGACAAGCGTAGCGGGTCCCGGGAGCACAATGAGGGCAATCCCGATCACCAGGACCGTGAAGCCGACGACGATAATGATGACGCGTTTGGCTTGCTTCAGCGAGTTGACCATGAAGCCGTGCATCAGCCGAACTCTCTCCTCATGACGACAGAGTTGCCTGCGCATCGCAGGCAGACAACTAGGCTTCGGTTAGCCGTCTCAGGGCTTCCTGGTACTTGGCGCGGGTTCGTCGCACGATCTCCTGTGGCAGCTCCGGTCCCGGCTCCTGCATTCCCCAGGCGACCGACTTCAGGTAGTCCCGCACAAACTGCTTATCGAAGCTCGGTTGGGATCGGCCCGGCGCATAGGTGTCGCATGGCCAGAAACGGGAGGAGTCAGGGGTCAGAACCTCGTCGATCAGGATGAGGTTACCATCCAGCAGCCCAAACTCGAACTTCGTATCGGCAATGATGATCCCCCGTTCCAAGGCATGCATCCGAGCTCGCTCATACAGAGCCAGACTCAATGTTCGTACACGCTCAGCCGGCTCCGGACCGAGTCTGGCGGCTGCTTCGTCAAACGTAATGTTGACATCATGCGCCCCCTGCTCCGCCTTCGTTGAAGGGGTGAAGAGCGGCGGGTCGAGACGACACGACTCCGGTAACCCCGCCGGCAACGGGATACCGCACACAGTTCCGGTCTTTTGGTATTCCGCCCAGCCCGAGCCGGACAGATAACCCCGAACAATACATTCAATCGACAGAGGCTTCGTCTTTTTGACCAGCATGCTCCGCCCCTGTAGCGTCTCGCGATAGGGTCGGCACGCGAGTGGGAAGCCATCCACCTCGGTAGTCAACAGGTGATTGGGTACCAGGTCCGCAGTTAGGTGAAACCAGAACGCCGAGAGGGCAGTGAGGATCCTCCCCTTTCCCGGAATACCTGTCGGCAGAACCACGTCAAACGCCGAAATCCGATCTGTGGCTACCAGCAGCAAACGATCTCCGAAGTCATAAATGTCCCGAACCTTTCCCCTGGCGTACAAGGTGAGTTCGGGACACTCCGTGTTCAGCACAACCGGTTCGATTATGTCGGTCGAAATATTATCGTTATCCATAGTCGGCTCTGGAAGCACTCTCCGTGGAGGTGGGTCGTAGGTTGATATGGCTGCCGATCACGGACCGATGCCGTTGCGGCGTCAGCGCGTTCGCTGTAATACTGCCCAGTGTGCAACGATCCTACTCTAAAGTCAAATAAAGTTACATGGGGAATGGTTGCCATATGTATAGAGTTTTCATTATAATATAATCATGACCTTTCATCAGCTTCGCGTCTTTCTGGCGGTCGCCAGACACGGCAGCTACTCCCGCGCCGCCGAGGAGCTTTTGTTGTCCCAGCCTGCCGTCTCGGCGCAGGTTCGAGAGCTGGAGCGTACCCTCGAGGCGACCTTCTTCGAACGGGTCGGCCGGACCATTGTCTTGACCGAGGCAGGTAAGGAGCTCTTGATCTACGCCGAAAGGATCTGCGCGCTGACCGACGAAGCCCGGCTTGCGATGCAAGAGCTCGACGGTCTGAAGCGTGGACGGATCGCCCTCGCCGCCGTCAGCACCGCCGGGGCCTATGTCCTGCCTTCATTACTTGGGGCATTTCAGAAGCGGTACCCCGGCATCACCATCAACCTGGAGGTCACCAACCGCGCGCTGGCGCGAGACCGCCTCTTGCACAATGAGGTTGATCTCGTCGTCATGGGGCGTCCTCCGGAGGAAGTTCCGCACGTCGCCGAACCGTTTCTGTCCGACGAGATCGTGGTCGTCGCCGCTCCATCCCATCCGCTCGCAACAGCCAGACGGATTCCGGTGGATCGCCTGGCCCAAGAGGTCTTTGTCGCACGCGAGGTCGGTTCAGGAACCCGCCTCAATGCTGATGAATTCTTTCGCCAGCAAGGGGTACAGCTACAGGTTGGGTTGGAACTGGGAGATAACAGCGCCGTAAAGGAGGCGGTGGCTGCGGGACTCGGAATTGCCCTTCTGTCCCGACATGTCCTTCGAATGGAACTTGCGCTCAAGCGTCTGGTGGTGCTGGATGTTCAAGGGCTTCCCCTGCGACGGCAGTGGTTTGTGGTGCACCGCGAAGACAAGCATCTCAGTCGGGCGGCAATCGCGTTCAAAGCGTTCCTTCTTACCTCAGCCGAGGCCTTATTGGCATCTCCGGGTCAGCCGCAACCGACCACAGCCCGTCGCCGCCGTTAAGTCATCGTCCGCGTCGGAGCGTCACGACCCGCAAAAGAGCTTCACCTTCAGTCTTCCGCCTTCTCTTCATCGCCGCGAACAGGCGCAATCCCAAGCTCACGGAGCTTCTTTCGGAGCGTGTTACGATTGATCCCGAGTAACTCAGCCGCCCGAAGTTGGTTCCCACCGGTCCTTTCCAGGACGCGCAACAGGAGAGGTCGCTCCAGCGCAGCGAGGAAGTGCGCATAGAGCTGCCCGTCCCGTTCCTCTTTTAGTCTGGACAACTCGCCCGTAATCCCCTGAGACAGCAACCGCTCGAAGGACGACCTGCCACCGGAACCGCCGAGCTCGTCTACCTGCCGGAGAGCGGTGGGCAAATGCTCCGGCAGAATAAGAGAGGTCGGGGCAAGCACGCAGGCCCTTTTCACAGCGTTCTCCAGCTCACGGATATTTCCAGGCCAGCGGTAGGCGAGCATCAGCTCAAGCGTCTCGGGCGGCAGGGTTTTCGGCTCCTGCTTCTGCTCTTCTGCGAACCGATGGAGGAAGTGGTTCACAAGCAGCGGAATGTCTTCGACGCGCTCTCGGAGCGGCGGAAGATTGATGGCCACGACGTTCAGGCGGTAGTAGAGATCTTCGCGAAAGCCCTTCTGCGCGACGGCGGTTTCGAGATTTTGATTGGTCGCGGCGATGACCCTCACATCCGCCGAGAGCGACCGTTCGCCCCCCACCCGCTCAAACTGCCGTTCTTGGAGTACACGCAGGATCTTCGCCTGCAACCCGATATCCATGTCTCCGATCTCATCGAGAAAGATCGTCCCGCCCTCGGCAAGCTCAAACTTGCCGCGTCGAAGGGCGCTGGCTCCCGTAAACGCGCCCCGCTCATGGCCGAACAGCTCGCTCTCCAGGAGTTCGCGAGGGATCGCAGCGCAGTTGACGGCGACGAACGGACGCGCGGAACGCCGGCTGTTGTAATGAATCGCTTTTGCCAGCAGTTCCTTGCCGGTACCGCTTTCCCCTCTGACGAGGACCGTCAGGTCGCTGGCGGCCATCTTTCCCACCAACTTGAAGATCTGTTGCATGGCCGGGCAGAGGCCGACCACTCCTTCGAAGTCAAAGGGCCGACCGCCGAGGGCCTCCATCTGCGCCACTCGCTCGGTCAGCTCACGGATCTCAAAGACCCGCTGCACCAATATGATAAGCTCGTCGAAGTCAAACGGCTTGGTAATGTAGTCGTAGGCCCCGCGCTTCATCGCCTGGACCGCAGCCTGAAGTGTGCCGAATGCGGTCATAATGATAACGGGAAGCCCCGGACGGGCCTCTTTGATCCTGCTGAGGGTCTCCAGCCCCTCCGCGCCAGGCATCTTGATATCCATGAGGACGAGGTCGATGCTCGGGTCTGTAGCCCGCGCCAGTCCTTCGACCCCATCCGCGGCAAGTACAACCCGATACCCTTCACGCTCAAGCGCCTTGCGCAGGGCCCACCGGATGCTTTCTTCGTCATCAACGACGAGGATATGTCGTGTGTCGATCATGGTCTCATGCCTTGCGTCGTCCGATGCGATTCATTGTGAGGTGAGACAACCTCGGGTTGCTTTGCGAGGGGAAGCCATACGCAAAATCTGCTGCCCCTGCCCGGTGAGCTTGTCGCCTCCATGGCTCCGCCATGGTCCTCTACGATCCGGAGGCAGATGGCCAGCCCCAACCCGGTGCCCCGTTCTTTTGTGGTAAAAAAGGGGGTAAACAGACGGCGCTCGACCTCAGGATCGAACCCGCTTCCCTGATCGATAACCTCGACCACGGCCGCTGATCGGCCTCCACAACGCTTGGCGAATCGCTCATACCGCGTCCGAACGGTAAGGTCCCCTCCGCCGGGCATCGCCTCTACCCCATTATGGATCAGGTTCAGAAAGAGCTGTTGGATTTCAGAGGGATCAGCAAGGATGTCTGGCAGTTGCGGGTCGTATTGACGCTGAACCGTGACACGAGCCGTGCCCAACGGTACCCGCTCTAAAAAGAATAGCCCGTCGAGAATTTCGTGCAGGTTGCATGAACGAAGGACCGGGCCTCGAGGCGTGGCAAACGACAGGAGCCGCTCAACGATCGCGCCGAGTCGATCGACCTCTTTCACGATGACCGAGGTGTATTCTCTCAGGGTAGGAGGAAAGTCAGGCTCGCCCTCGAGCAACTGCGCCGCCCCTCTGAGGCCGGCCAGTGGATTACGGATCTCATGCGCCACCCCTGCGGCCACCGTCCCGAGCGCTGCCAGTCGGTCCGAACGCTGCAGGCGCTCCTCAAGCTCCCTGATCCCGGTCTGGTCGCGTAGCGCCAGGACAGTGCCGCGCGCCAGCCCCGTCCCGTCGCTGATGAGGGAGGCAACGGCACTGATCACCACCTGTGAACCATCCTGTCTGGTCAACCTGCCGTCAAAATCGGTATGGGTCCGACCGCTCTCCATGGTCTTTCGCACCAACTCCTGCAACGGTCGATCATTCGGAAATATCTGCTCGAAGAATCGGCCGTGAACCATCTGGGCCGATAGTCCGGTCAGTTCCTCCGCCGCTTGATTGATTGAACGGATATGCCCATCCGACTCGACGATGATGATACCATCCTGCAAGCTTCCCAGCAGATCCTCATGATAGGCCCGCATCGACTCGATAGAGACGCTCAGTTCCTCACAACGCCGCCTGAGCCCCTCCAGCTCCGATGCGCTGTCCCTTCCTCGCCTTTCGGACCTCCCCGGCATGCTGTACCCTCTTCTGTGAAGCCATACTAGTCGAGGAGTGACTGGTCGAATGGGCAAGGCGGTTGAGAGAAACGTAGTGATGCGAGGGTAGGATCTGGGCACCAGAGCGTGGCCCCGTCGATGGGTCGAGAATAGCAGGGATCCTTCCGAGTCAGCCTGACTGCGCCGTAAATGGGAAGATGTGGGCTGTTACCGCCCTGCGCGGCAACTCAACGTAACGTCCCCAATACTTTTTTACATTTACCGTTTACCCTGAGCTTGTCGAAGGGTACGTAAACTAGGCCCTTCGACTTGGCTCAGGGTAGGCTTTGACAGGCTCAGCCCGAACGGATTCACTATTACCTATCCCAGCGACGCTACGCTAGGATTTTCGGCTGTGCTTTTGCTCGTGGGCCCGCTGGCTGCCGACGATCCAATCTTCGATGGCCTCTTTCTTAAATCGCCAAACGTTCCCCAGCTTCCAAGCCGGGAGCGTGCCTTCCCGCGCCATTCGGTAGATCGTCGACTTGTTCAGTCGGAGGAAGCGAGCAACCTCCTCCAGGGTCATGATTGTTGGCCGTCGCTCCTGCTTTTGCATTCGGTGTCCCCCCCTCATCGCCTGACTCCGCAGGCTCCGTTGCCCGCCGCTGCCGTCACTGACAATTATTGGTTCGCTGGTCCGCCCCGTTCTTTCACTGATGTCACAGCGCGTAACTCTAAATGGCGAATACTGGCCTTGTCAAGTATTTTCTAACAGTCCAGTCACCGATGCCACGAGTCGGCCTCCAGACAAAGGCCGCCGGTTACATGAATCGGAAGGTTAAGACGAAGAGAGCCGAGAATGTGATCACAGGAAGGTGTTACTCCACAACGACGTTGGTGGTAGTGCGGAGCACCCCGGATACCGCCTGGATCTTTGAGATAATGGTGATCCCCAATGCGTTGATATCCGGGCCCTCCACAAAGGCGATGACATCGTGTGGACCGGTTACGGCATGAGAGAGCTTCACTCCGGGAATGCCGGATACCTGCGTGGCCACGTCTTTGGACCGACCCGCTGCACACTCAAGAAAGACAAACGCAGACACCGCCAATTTAAGCCTCCTCAGAATGAGACGATGGGCATTACACTCTCGCCGACACGGGCTATACAGCTACCCATTGCTACACCCCTACAGTTCATCTAACACCTTCGGAACCAAACTGCAATAAAAAAATGCTATCCGACACACTTCCGCTCCTCACACTATACCCCTGGCCCTTGACATGGAGGCGGTCTTTATGTAACTGTCCGGATGCCGACCCAGGTCTATCTCGTTGGCTGGTCTGTTTGGTCTGTCTGGTCCAGACGAAACAGACGGAATAGACCTACACCATGGAGATCGATTAGCGAGCGAACGCCATGCGACAGGAAGACCATGCTGCGATTGGCGCCCTGATTGCGCAGTTCCCACGGGACCGGACCTGGCTTCTGCCGGCATTGCAAGCGGTGCAAGAGGCTGAGGGCTGGCTGAGTCTGGAGAGCCTCGCGGCGGTAGCCCTACACCTCCGGGTTCCCAAGAGCGAGGTGTACGGCGTTGCTACCCATTATCCGGAGTTTCGCCTTGTCAAGCCGGGATCTCGCATTTTTCGGGTGTGCACAGGTGTGAGCTGTCGCATCCAGGGTGGTCTGACACTGCTCCACAGTCTCCAAGATCGCCTTGGGCTCAAGCCCGGCGAGACGGCGCCGGATCGCAGCGTTACCCTCGAAGAGGCCGACTGCCTCTTCAGGTGTTCCATGGCCCCCCTGGTCGAGGTGGATCGCCGCTGCTATGGACGGCTCGATACGGACCGGCTCGACAGCATCTTTGATCCCCCATCTCCACGGAAATCGTTCGTCTCCGTCCCGTCCCTGTTGAAGCCATCCGGCGACACTCCTATGGCTATTTTTGACCAGCTTCACAAACAATCTCTCATCTATCTGCCCTCAGAACTCAGGCTCGTCGTTGGCGTGGGGAGTTGTAGCCAATCGGTCGGGACCGACATCCTAACGGATCGGCTGGCAGAGGAGGCTGAGCGCCAGGGGCTGTCCGCGACCGTCGTGGAGGGGGGCTGCAACGGCATGTGCTACGCCGCTCCCGTTGTGGAACTGCACCGACCCGGCTGGCCAAGAATTACGTTGAAGGCGGTGACCATCAATCATGTAAGCTCGCTGATCTCGGCGCTGAAGGCTGATCGCCGGCCCGCCGGAATTGAGGCAGTGGCCTGGCAGGAATCATCATGGCAAGGGATCTCCGGCCTCGGCCAGGAGCCCTTCCTCGGCGGGCAGCATCGAGCGGTCCTCGAACGCTGTGGTACGGTTGATGCGAGCGACCTGGCCGACGCCTTACGTCAGGGAAGCTATGCGGCATTGGCGCGTGCCCTCGAACGGAATGATCCGCTGGCCGTCATCAACGAGGTCAAGGCGTCCGGTCTTGCCGGGCGCGGCGGAGCGTACTTCGGGGCGGGGCGTAAATGGGAGGCCTGCCGCAACGCGATAGGTTCGCTCAAATATCTCGTTGTCAACGGCGAGGAGGGGGAGCCCGGCATCTTCAAGGACCGCCACCTGATGGAGGGAGACCCCCATCGGCTCCTGGAGGGGATCCTCCTGGCGGCGTTTGCCTCTGGAGCCGACCGCGGTATTGTCTTCATTAACGGCGAGGCGGATCTCTCGGCGTATCGGATGGAAAACGCGCTTCGATCGGCCGAGGCCGTCGGCCTACTTGGCGAGCGGATCCTTGGAAGTGATTTCTCATTTCAGATCGAGCTTCGGCGAGGAGCAGGCGGCTTTATTCTCGGTGATGAGACGGCGCTCATG